>NZ_BAAHAR010000015.1:0-138917 GCF_054777395.1 Nocardiopsis oceani | reverse complement strand
GGGCGAGCCAAGTGGACCAACCGGTGGAAGCGGGCGCTGAATGCCTTCGAGGTGACCTTCGAGGGCCGGCTGACCCCGACACGCCGCTGACCAGGAAAAATAGTTACACCCTTAACTTGACACACCCCGCAGATCCACTTCGGCGTGCACGAGGGCGAGTACCTCTACTCCCTGTGGCACGACGGCGAGCTTGTCATCGACGAAGAACAGGGCGAGGCGAACACCACCACGGAGGGCCTCGACCCGGCCAAGGGCGAGCTTCGCGCCAAGATGACCTACGAGTCCGTGAACAACGAGGGCCACAACCTCGTCTTCGACGAGACCCACGACTACGAGGCGCCCGAGGACTGCCCGCCCGCGGATGAGGCGGAGTGCGTCACCGTGGTCGAGTGCGTGGAAGCGCTCCTCGACGACGGGATCATCACCACCGGTGCTGAGGTGTACGTCGTGGTGAACGGTGTCTACTACCTGTGCACCGTGGACGCTGGAGGTGAGGTGGCGTACGAAGAGGTCACCGAGGACGATGCCACCTCCGACGACAGCGGCGAGGTGTACAGGATCGACGCCTACGGGGTGTGGTGGTGCATCTTGGACGGCTCCTGGGAGCAGGTGACCGAGGTGGTCGCCACCACGGGCGACGAGTCAGGCAAGGGCGAGGGCGAAAAGGATGAGGAGGCCGACGGAAACGGTGGCGACACCGGAACCGCGGACGCCAATCCCGTCTCCTCCGGCTCCGACAGCCTTCCGGTGACCGGTGCGGCGCTCGCCGGACTCGTGGCCGCCGGGCTGACCGCCCTGGGCGGTGGCGGGGTTGCCCTGTACCTGGCCCGCAGGCGCAAGGCCGCCGTTGACAACGGGGGCGTTGACGACGAGTAAGGCCGTGCGCCGATTTGAAGGCCCCGCCCAGCACTGGGCGAGGCCTCCTCTCTTCTCTGAGAGCCTGGTGACAGTGGGTGTTGGGCTCCCTTGCCGTTGGGGCCCTTGGAATGTTCCCCTTTCAGCGTGGGCGGGAGGTCCGCGCGGGCGGGGGTTTGTTGTTGGGTGCGGGTGGTTTCCCCGTTTCCTGCCGCTTGATGGTGGCCGTCTCCGCTGCGCGCCTCAAGGTCGTCGCCGTCGTAGCGCTGGCGCGCTATCGAAGGGCGCTCCACCTTGACCCGCTTCGCTGCGACGGCGGGTCGGCGGCAGTCAGGAAACGGGGGACGTGTGGTCGGGGCGGCAGACGCTCCGGCCTTCGGCCGGGAACGGCCCGGGCCTACGGCCCGAAGGGGGCCGGGCTTCGCCCGGTCCGGCCGTGGCCGGCCGGATTCCCGCCCATCCGCCCGGCATCATCGGACAGCGCGTCGCAATCCAGTGACCAGAGGGCGACGAAGGGCCCGAGCAGGCCGGGCACGGGCCTGAGCACGTCCCACCGGGCTTTCGGTCAGGCGTGGCCCCCCGTTTTCGACGATGATCTTGCCCCTGGTGCCACCCTCGCCCGTCGAGGGTTGAGACAGGGGCAAGATCATCGGGGATGAACCGGTTTCGGACGCAGCGGTCACCTTCACCGGATGGGTTTCGGATGCTGGGGACGCAACGGGATCCCCGCCCCCTGGTGGGAGCCACCCGGGGCGCCGAACCCCCACGCAGAGGCATCCGGGACCAGTGAACCCCGCACTCAGAAGCACACTCGGCCCACAATGCCTCCAGCAGGGGGGTCGATGCCCTGGAACCTACAACCGACCGCGCCACCCCACACCTGGCCGGTCCACCGGCACCACCAGCCCGACCCACCGCCGAGCCGACAGACCGGTGGGACGCGCCCGGCCACTCGAGCACCTGTTCGGCCCCTTCGTCGCTGGCTGGCCACTGGATTGCGACGCGCCTGCCGACACAACCAGGCGGAAGGGAAGGAATCCGGCCGGCCACGGCCGGACCTCCGGGCCGAAGGCCGGACCGGGCGAAGGCCGGACCTCCGGGCCGAAGGCCCGGGGCCCGAAGGGCCCCTACGCCTCCCCGACCACACGTCCCCCGTTTCCTGACTGCCGCCGACCCGCCGTCGCAGCGAAGCGGGTCAAGGTGGAGCGCCCTTCGATAGCGCGCCAGCGCTACGACGGCGACGACCTTGAGGCGCGCAGCGGAGACGGCCACCATCAAGCGGCAGGAAACGGGAAACCACCCGCACCCAACAACAAACCCCCACCCACGCAACCCCCCACCCGCACCGAAAGGGGCACACCCCAAGGGCCCCAACGGCAAGGAAGCGCAACACCCACTGTCACCAGGCACTGAGAGGAACACCGCACCCGGGAAATCGCAGGTCCAGACCAGCGCGTAGGACAACCTGGGCTCCTACGTCCGGACCGTGCTCCGTCTAGTCGACGATTCCGTAGCGGATCTTCTCCTCGCAACCGACGGGATCGCCGGTCTGCGCGGTGCAGTCCGCACTCTGATCCTCGATGCTGGGTACAGGCAGGTCTTCGAATTCGTCGAACAAGCCTGGACGTTCTCAGATGCCTAACAGTGCGCTACGCCGATCAGGGTGCCCACATGGTCAGCCTCCGGTGCTGGCTCCACCCACACCCGCGCTCGGGCGAACCCTGCCGCGCGCAGCATTTCTTCCCACGCCTCAGGCTGGGCTGCCCATTGGTGCAACCACACCCGTCGTCCGCGGAAGCCGCCCCCGTACATGCCCTGTGGCCCCGAGGACCCGGGAACCGGCTCGGCATGGGAGAAGACCAGCCGACCACCCTGCTCCAACCTGTCGAGCACCAGCGGCAGCAGCTTGACTGGGTCGCAGAACCACACCGCCCCCATCACAGCGCGCGCAGGGCACTCCGATAGTTACACCTGCAGGAGACGTGCGGCGTCGGACAGGGTGGAGCGCGGCGCCTCCTGAAGCAGGGCGCCAGCCTCAGCGAGCTGGCGTTCGGCACGCACGGAGCCCACCTCGGCAATTCTTGGCAGCACACGGTTCACCAGGACCTCCTCGGCCTCCGGCCAGGCTCGCGCATGCGCGAGGGCCCACAGCAGGCTCGTCTGCGCGATGATTTCCGCCCGCTGGTATCCCGGACCGTCCGCAGCCGCGGTGAAGCGCTCGGCCGACCGCGGCCACTCCCCCAGCTCTGCAAGAATCATGCCGTGGTGCCAGGCGATCTCCGGAACACTCACCCACCACGCCCAGGCCGGGTCGCCGGGCCGGGGTCCCTCCAGGTAGCGGCTATAGGTCTCGCCGATGAGCGCCTGCGCCCGGGCGCGCTCGCCCCTCTGCGCGGCGGCGCGGGCCCGGCGCAGGGTGAACAGGGTGGCCACTGCCCCGGCAACGTCCTCGTCCGCCACGGTGCCGCAGACGCTCTCGGCCTCGGCTGGCCGGTTCAGGTGGACGTCCTGCATGGCCAACTGGGACAGCGCGAAGTACTCCATGGACCGGTCCCCTGCGGAGCGCGCCGACCGCACGGTTTCCAGAGTCATCCGGCGCGAGAGATCCTGCCGTTCGGCGTCGAAGCAGATCCACCCGGCTACTTGGTGGGCCTCGGCCGAGGCCGCGAGCACGTCCCGGTCCGCGCGGGATGGGGCCTGCGCTGCCCTGTGCGCCCGGACGGCGGCACGCACCGAAGGGCCCACAAGCTCCCGGGCCCCGAACCTGGTGTCGAGCGCGATGACACGGGCGCTGCTCGCCCGGATCGCGGCTGCGGTGTGGCTCGGCACCGGGGTCCCGGCAGGCCGCGGAGGAAGGCCTTGGCCGCTGGACGGGATCACGAAGTGCTCTCCTCGGGGATGAGGCCTGGAACTGTGCCGATCCTAAGGCGGACCACCTCATCCCCGTGCACGAACTGGGGCCCGGAGCCGGGCGCGTCAGCTGGTGGCCAGGGTGCGTCCCAGCAACGGCAGCAGGCGGTCCCAGTGGCGCCGGAGCGCGGAGGCGTTGAAGGCGTCGGTGTCGGCCATAGTGAAGCCGTGGACGGTGCCCGGGTAGACCTCGCACGTGTGGCCGACGCCCGCGGCGTCGAGGGCCTGGTTGAGCTCGCCGACGGCCTCGGGTGTCATGTCGTCCTCGGCGAGGCCGATGTGGACCTGGGCGGTGATGTCGGCGGCGAGGCGGTGCGGGCTGTCGGGCGCTTCGGTGACGAGTTCGCCGGGGTGGAATCCGGCGACGGCGGCGACCTGGTCGGGGTGGGCCGCCGCGGTGCGCAGCGCCAGGACGGCGCCCATGCAGTAGCCCATGACGGCGACCGGTCCGGGGCTGACCTCGGGCTGGGCGGTGAGGAACCTGAGGTAGGCGTCGGCGTCGCGCAGGGCGCGTTCGGGGGTGTGCGCCTGGATCAACGGCATCAGTTCGGCGAAGACGGCGGGCCGGACCTCCTCTCCGATGTGCTCGGGGAGTTCGACCACCGGTGTCGGGCCGTGCCGGTAGTAGAGGTTGGGGACGAGGACGTAGTGGCCCTGGTCGGCCAGTTGACGGGCCGTCTTCTCCAGCACGGGCCGCACGCCGAAGGCGTCCATGTACAGGAGCACGCCCGGGTGGAGTTCGCCTTGGTCGGGGTAGGCGGCGAAGGCGTCGGCTCGGCCGTCCGCGGTGGGAATCTGCAGATTCTTTGTGGGAATGGCGGATCTTCCTTCCTTGGTCCGGTGCAGTACACCGCATCAACCGGGGTTGAGGTCAAGGGACAGCGCGAAGGACCGTGGAGATCGGTCTCCGGCCGCGCGTGCCGTCCGCCGCGGACAGTCGTGGCCCGACTTCAGCTGGACCGGTCCCCGTGCTGGGCATCGGCCGGGGTCGTGGGGATCCACCATTCGCGCCCGCGCGGGGTGGTCACGTACTCGGGCCATCGGAACCCGGTCGGCGGTTCGTAGTCGCACAGGGGCGGAATCCACTCCGTGCCGCCGATGCCGCCGCCCGTGCGGTCCTCGAACTCCCGCTGGGCGTCGGCCAGCACGTCGGGCCGGGTCAGGAGGTCGAGAACGGTCGCGCTGATGGTCCGGCCGGCCGCCCGCCATGTCGGATCGATGGTCTCCGGGATGCCTCCGAGCGCGTTCATCGCCCAGTCCGGGTACGAATACCCCTCTGGCGCGTTGAGCATGGCGCGTCCGACGTACATGCGGGCCGTGGGCGCGTGCCAGCAGTACTCGGTGTAGTCGTCGGTGGTGGAGTACTTCACCCACGGCGGCAGGGTCTGGCGCAGCTGTCGCTCGGCTTCCCAGGGCTCGATGAGTTCCGAGCAGGCGGGCAGGAACGGCCGCTCCATCGGCTCGAGGCCGAGGTTCGCCTGGATCTGGCGGGCGGCGGATTCGGCCTCGGCACCGAACTCCGGGGGGCCGGTCAGCTGCATGTTGGCGTAGGTCACCTCCGCCATGGCGTGGTTGCCGAGCCCCGGGCGCGACTTGGACACCCAGTCGCGCCTCCAGTTGCATCCGGTGACCTGTGCCGCGGACTCCGCGATGCGGTCCAGGGCCTGCGTCAGCGTGTCCAACTGGTCCAGGTCGGCCAGGCGGCAGGCGTACTGGAGCTGGGCGACGTGCGCCGGGAGGTTGTCCGATGTCGCCTGCCCGGCCGTCAGCAGTGCCTCCGAGACCAGCCAGCCGCTGTCCGAGGGCAGGATGTTCTCCCGGGTCATCTTGCCCATCGTGTACATCATCACGAGAGCGTCGTTGGCCCCCGGCGCCCGCGGTGCCGTGTGCGCCTGCGGGATGGGGGCGCCGCCGGGTGCTGACCGCCAGTGGTGCGGTTCGTCGCAGGTGAAGGTGTAGACCATGCAGTAGTTCGGTCGGCAGTGGGTCTCCCAGCGGACGGTATTGGAGAAGGGCAGCATGTAGGCGGGGTGGAAACTGAGGAAGGCGTCGACGCCGTCGTAGTATCCGGCGGCCGCGTGGAGGGGTTTGGAGCCGCGGACCTTCTCGGCGGGCTCACCGAAGAACACCAGGGAGCCGTCGATGCCGTGCGCGGTCATCGCCTCTTTGGCTCCGAGGAACCCGGCCAACGATCCGATCGCCAGGGCGCTGTGCGGGTCCGTGTGGCCGGCGGCCCATCGGGACAGGCCGGCGCGCGGTTGCTCGCTGGTCGCGGCGGCCTGGCAGTTGCCCGGCACGGCGTCGTACTCGGCGTAGCCGCCGATCGTCGGCCCTCCGGTGCCGTGGGAGAAGCGAGCGGCGAACGCGGTCGGCATGCCGCCGGATTCCTCCTCGACCTCGAATCCGTGGTCCCGGAGGATGCCCTTCACCAGCTCCGCCGACTCGTACTCGCGCCAGGCGGGTTCGGCCAGGTGCCACAGCTCGCTGTGCCAGGCCGAGAGACGGTCGAGGTGGTCCTCGATCCAGTTGAGCGCGGTGTCCTTCTGCGGCGTCATCGCCGCGGGCACCGACGGGGCGGTTCTGTTCACGTCACGCGTTCTCGCGGTGGACACAGGGACCCAGCCTTCCTCGGACTCGGGGATGCTCGAACTCAGGTGTGCTCGCCGTGCCCGCTGTCGCGGGTCGCCGTCGAAGACCGTTCGAAGAGCGACAGGGGAACGTGGACCAACTGGACGCCGCCGGCCTCCAGAGCCCGACGGACCGCTGCGGGCACGTCCCCGGCCGTGGCCACCCGTGTTCCCGTTCCACCGAAGGCGTCGGCGAGCCGGACCCAGTCGGGCTGGGCGAGTCGGACGCCGATCGGGTCGATACCGCGGTCGGCCTCGTTCTCCTCGATCTCCCGGTAACCGCCGTTGTCCGCGCACACCACCACCAGGTCGATTTCCTGCTCGACGGCGGTCATGAGTTCCTGGACCGAGAACATGAGCGCACCGTCTCCGACGACGCACACGACCGGGCGGTCGGGTCGGGCGGTCTTCGCGCCGATCGAGGCGGGGAGGCCGTAGCCCAGGGTCGCGTAGGTGGCCATGTACAGGTAGGAGTTCGGGTGCTCGAGGGTCACGAAGTTGGCTGTGCCGTAGTAGCAGACCTGTGAGGAGTCCGCGCCGAGGATGACGTCGGCGGGCAGGCCGGCCGCGACGGCTTCGGCGCAGGTGCTCGAGGTCGGGCTCCACTCCCGCCCTTGGGCGTCGATGCGGGTTCGGGCCTGTGCGGCTCGCTGCCGACCGTCCTGGCGCTGCCCGCCGTCGTTGCCGGTGTGCGCCGGGAGGGCTTCGTGCAGCTGCGTCAGGACGGCGCCGCAGTCGCCGACGATGCCGATCCGCGCGGTGATGTTCTTGTGCAGTTGTGCTGCGGCCCGGTCGATCCGGATGACCTGCCCGGACGGGTGCAGCCGGCCACCCCACAGCTCGGCCTCGCCCATCTTCGAGCCGGCCACCAGGAGTACGTCCGCGTCGTTGACGAGGTCGTGCGCGGCTGGCAGGCGCAGGGCGGCGCCCACCGCGAGGGGGTGTGACTCGGGCAGTACGGCGCGGCCGTTGAGGGTGGTCACGACGGGGGCGTCGAGCCGTTCGGCGACCTCGCGCAGGACCTGGGCCGCTTGGCGCGAGCCGCCGCCCGCGAGCACCAGTGGCCGGGCCGCGCCGGAGAGCAGTGCCGCGGCCCGCTCGACGTCTGCCGCATCACCGGTCCGGGGCGCGGGGGCCGGCCGGGCCCGGAGCAGCTCCGGCGGGCAGTCGCTGCGGTCTTCGAGCACGTCGAGCGGGACCTCGATGGCGACGGGGCGCGGGCGTCCGGTGCGGAACTGCTCGAGCGCGTCGTGCACGGCTTGCACGGCCTGGCGGCCGGATTCCACGCGTTGCGCCCACTCGACGACCGCGTCGGCCGCGCCGCGGGTGTCCTTGGTTTCGTGCAGTGCGCCGGTGTCGGCGTGCTCTGCTCCGAGCGGCACGCCCGGGGCGAGGACGATCAGGGGGCGGGATTCGGCGTAGGCGGTCGCGGCGGCGGACAGGACGTTCAGCAGGCCGGGGCCCGACGTCGTGATGACGACCCCTGGAAGGCCCGTCTGCAGCGACCATCCGTCGGCGGCGAAACCGGCGCCCTGCTCGTGGCGGGTCGTCACCGGGCGGATGCCGAGCTCGGGCAGGTGACGGTAGAACTCGAGGTTGTGGGTGCCGGGGATGCCGAAGACCGTGTCGATCCCGTATTCGCTCAGCACCGTCAGTACGTGCCGACCCACGTTGGCGGAGGGCGCGGCGTCGGCCCCGGCCCGTGGGCCGGTCGCGGGCTCGTTCACGGGTCGACGTCTCCTTCCGTGTCGTAGGCCGGTTGCCCAGCGACCCAGGTCGACCGGACGGGGATGGCGCTGATCTCTTCGGGGTCGGCCTGGAGCGGGTCGGCTCCGAGCACGGTGAAGTCGGCTCTCTTGCCCACGGTGAGCGAGCCGAGGTCTTCCTCCCTGCCGAGTGCGTGGGCGCCCGCGATGGTGTGCGCTTCGAGGGCCTTGCGCACCGGGATCCGCAGGGCGTCGGGCCCGAGCCGGTTGCCTTGTGCGGTGCGGCGGGTGGCCGCGGTCTGGATCGCCTGCAACGGCAGCGGGTCGGCGACCGGGGCGTCCGAACTCAGCACTACGGGGACACCCGCCGCGGCGAACTCACCGAGCGGGTTGAACCGTTCCCCGACGGTGCCGATCCCGTCGGTGACCCCCTCACCCCAGTTGTAGTAGTGCTGGGGCTGGTTGACCGGGAGGATTCCGGCGTCGGCCATCCGCGCGATCTGTGCCGGGGTCGGGAGCCCGCAGTGTTCGATGCGGTGCCGGGCATCGGGCCTCGGGCAGTCCTCTTGGGCGCGCTCCACGGCGTCGATCACCATGGCTATGGCATCCGGTGACTGCGCGTGCGTCGCGGTCTGGAGTCCCGCTTGGTGCGCGCGGCCGATGAGCTTCTCGTACTCGGCGGGCTCGTGGTAGAGCATGCCGGTGCGGCAGGGGTCGCCGGCGTAGCCTTCGGGGAAGTAGGCGGTCCAGCCGCCGAGCGTGCCGTCGGCGTAGAACTTGAAGCCCGCGAAGCTCAGGCGGTCGTTGCCGAAGGCGCCGTGCATCCCGGTCGCGAGGACGTCTTCGAGCAGGTGCGAGAGGAAGTACATCGAGTACCGGATGCGCAGGTCGCCGACCTCGGCCAGGCGCAGGTAGGTGTCGAACTCGCGTTGGCTCACTTGGGCGTCGCCGACCGTCGTCACTCCGCCGGACAGGAACGAGTGCTGAGCGGTGCGCAGCTGCTCGATGTGGTCCTCGACGCTGTCGCCCAGGTGCAGGTTCGGGCCGTGGTTGGCGACCTTGACCCCCGTGATTCCGGTCAGGATGTTGCATGCCGCGTCTGAGAGCTCTCCGGTGAGTTCGCCTTCGGCGTCCCGGTGGAACTCCCCGCCCGGCGGGTTCTCGGTCTCCCGTGTGATGCCGTGCTTGGTGAGGGTGTAGGAGTTGACGACGCCTCCGTGACCGGAGGCGTTCATGAGGTAGACCTCGCGGTCCCGCGCGACCAGGTCGAGCTCGTGGCGGGTGGGATGGCGCCTTTCTTCCAGGTTGTGGAGCTCGTAGCCGTAGCCGCGCACGGGGCTGTCCCCCGGCATCTCGCGCCCGCGCTGCTGGAGGCGGGCGATGATCTGCGGGATCGTTCGTGCCTGTGCGGGCCCGCAGTCCACCCAGGTGCGCGTCTGCCCGTGCATCAGCGGATGGGCGTGCGGATCGACGAAGCCCGGTACGAGGGTCGCGCCGTCGAAGTCGGTCTCGCGCGGGCGCCCGAGTCCGAGCGCCGTCGCGGCTCGGCGGCACTGGTCGGCGGTGCCGAGCGCGGCGATGCGGTCGCGGGCGATGAGCATCGCGTTCGCTTCGGGGCGGGTGCCGTCAAGGGTGTGCAGGCCCCGGGCGGTGACCAGGGTTGGTGTCCAGTCCGCCGGGGCGTCGTCGAAGGTGTGCAGCTTGCGCAACGTTCTCCTGCCTCACGTGTCCTGGTCGGGCGCCGATCCGCCCTGCTGGTCCTGTGCGGCTTTGGCGGCCACGTCCTCCTCGAAGGTGTCATCGGTGCGCTGCGGGGCGGCGGCCAGGCTGACGAGGCTGACGAGGGTCATGGCGCCGAACAGTCCGATGACGCTCCAGATGGTGCCGGTGGCGTTGAACAGCGCGGTGGAGGTGACCGGGGCGAGGCCGCCCCAGATCGCGGCGCCGACCGCGTAGGACACGGACAGGCTCGTCTGGCGTGCCTGGGGGTCGAACATCTGCGCCAGGATCGACGCCATCGGTGCCCAGGCGAAGTTCATCAGGATGCGCACCACGGCGAAGAGCACGAACATCAGCACGATGTTGTCCGGGTCCATCGTCACGAACATCGGCACGACGAAGACGGCGGTCAGCAGGAGACCGACGAACATGGCCCGTTTGCGGCCGACCCGGTCGGCCAGGGCGCCGATGAGCAGGGTGGACAGCAACTCGCACAGCGCGGCGACGGTCAGGATGGTGAGGATGTCGTTCTCGCTGATGCCGACCCCGAAGGCGGGCTCGGTGCCGTAGGCGGTCGCGAAGGTGGTGACGATGTAGTAGCCGCCGGTCGAGATCGGGATGAGGCCGACGCCGAGCAGGATGATCTTCCAGGTCCGCACGATCGCCGACTTCAGCGGCAGTTCCTGGTGGACGTCCTCGGCGACCTCCGTCTCGAAGACCGGTGTCTCCTCCACGCGGTAGCGGACCCAGAAGCCGACGGCGATCAGTACCGCGGACAACAGGAACGGGATGCGCCAGCCGCCGGCTTCCAGGAACTCCGAGCCGCGGATGGTCAGCAGCGCGAAGATGCCCGAAGCCATGAGAGCGCCCATGGGGTTGCCGAGCTGGGGGAAGGCACCGTAGAAACCCTTGAACCGGTCGGGCGCGTTCTCGACCGACATCAGCACGGCGCCACCCCACTCGCCGCCCACGGCGATTCCCTGCAGGGCCCGCAGGAAGATGAGCAGGACGGGGGCCAGGACACCAACGGTCTCGTAGGTGGGCAGCACGCCGACCAGTGTGGTCGCGACCCCCATCAGCAGCAGTGTCAGCACCAGGGAAAGGCGCCGACCGTGCCGGTCGCCGACATGCCCGAAGATGAAGGCGCCCAACGGGCGGAAGAAGAAGCCGACCGCGTAGGTCGCGAATGAGTAGAGCACGCCCGTGATCGGATCCGCGTCCGGGAAGAACAACGGGCCGAACACCAGAGCGGCCGCGGTGGCGAAGATGTAGAAGTCGTAGAACTCGATCGACGTTCCGACGAACGAAGCCGATCCCGCGCGCAGTGCGCGGCGGTGGCTGAAGGTCTGGGCTCCAGGTGAACCGGTGCTCATTGCACATACCGCCTTGGGAGGGAGGCGAAGGCCTGGTAACGGGTCATTTCGGCCACAGACCTTGTCGTTGCCATGCCTGGTGAGTGCGTGTGAGCCTACGAGTGTGAACGGCGGCCAACAAGGGCATCTCTTTCGCGCTGGGTCGCCGATTCAGTAATCTTGCACGAACGAGCGCCAGCCTCTTCGGTGGAACGGTGAGGTGCGGGCAGCCGACACCACTGAACTGCGCAGTATTTCTTCAGAAAAGAACCCCGCGGAAGGTGGGGACCGTTGGCGGAATCTTCGATTGATCTTGACCAGCGGCTGGTTGCGGCCCTTCACCAGTCACCCCGCGCGAGCGTGGTCGCCCTTGCCGAGTCGCTCCACGAGCCGCGCGGCATGGTCGCCGAGCACGTTCGTGACCTGGTCGAGTCCGGTGCGATCCGGGTCGTCGCCGCGGTCCATCCGCGGTTTTCCGGCCTGCACGTGATCGCGCACGTGTCCGTGGCCACGCGGGGGCCGCTCCACGACGTCGCCGCGGTCGTGGCGTCGTGGCCGGAGACCGTCCTGGTGTCCGTCGTCGCCGGTGTCTACGACTTCATCATGGAGGTGCGTGTACGCACCCACGACGAGGTTCAGACCCTCCTCGCCCAGGTGCGGAGCCACCCGGCGGTCGTCCGGACCGACACGGTCGTCTACACCAACGTGCACAAGGGCTACCTCGAGCACGACCGCTTCGATCCGATCCGGATCGACGAGATCGACCGCCTCCTCCTGACCCGCCTGCAGCACGACGGCCGGGCGAAATGGCGGGACCTCGCGGAACAGGTAGACCGCTCACCTTCGGCTGTGCGCGCACGGGTCCACCGCATGCTCGAGGCCCGGATCGCCCGGCTGGTCGTCGTGCAGGAGCGCGGTCACTTCGGTCGGCTCCTCACCATGGGTGTCGGCATGACGCTGTGTGCCGACGCGAACGATGTGCTGCCCCGCCTGCGCGACGACGGGCACGTCGAGTTCGTCGTCGCCACGATCGGCCGGTTCGATGCCGTGGCTACCTTGCAGGGGTCGAGCCCGGTCGAGCTGGACGCCGCGCTCGAGCGCCTTCGCGCTTTCCCGGGAGTGACCGGGTTGGACACGTGGACGCATCTGCGCTCGGTCAAGGAGGACTACACCAGCCGGTTGTGACTTGCTTGGACGGGCCCGGCTCAGTTTCGGTCCGGGGCGGGCAGGCGGCGCAGCCTGAGGGCGATGAGCCCGGCGAGCACGGTCAGTCCCATGGCGAAGAGCAGGGCGCCGTTCCAGCCGACCGCGTCGTAGACCAGGCCGCCGATCCAGCCGAAGAGGCTGGAGCCCAGGTAGTAGGCGAGGGTGTAGATCGCCATCGCCTGTGCCCGTCCCCGTACCGCGTGGGAGCCCACCCAGGCCGAGGCGGTGGCGTGGGCGGAGAAGAAGGCGAAGGTCAACAGGAGCAGCGCGGCCAGCAGTGCCGGCAGCAGCGTGGTGAACAGGCCGCCGAACCCGGCGAGCATGAGCAGGGTCGCGGTGGCGAGCACCCCGTAGCTCCCCCAGCGGACGGTGGCCGAGCCCGCCACCGCCGAGCCGAGCATTCCGGCGGTGTAGGCGAGGAAGAGCAGGGACGCCGTCGCCTGGGACAGCCCGAAGGGTTCGGCCATGAGGCGGAAGCCCAGCAGGTTGTACACGGTCATGAAGGCGCCCATGAGGAGCAGCGCCTGGGCGTAGAGGGCGGGCAGGCCGCGGGTGGTGATCGCGGCGCGCATGCGCTGGCCCATACCGGGCCCGGGAGGGGTAGCGCCGGAGGAGGTCCGTTCGGCGCTGGCGGGTTTGGGCTGGCGGGGCAGGACCAGCACGAAGACGCTCAGGGCGATGAGTCCGAGGATGGTGTTGGCGGCGATGCCCCACTGCCACCCGCCGAGGTCGGCGGCGAACCCGGCCAAGAGGCGCCCGCCCATGCCTCCCAAGGGGTTTCCGGCGATGTAGAGGCCGGTGGCCTTGGGGGCGTCGGCGGGGTGGATCTCCTCGGCGAGGTAGGCGACGGCGGCCGCAGGGACCCCGCCCAGGGCCGCGCCTTGGAGGGTGCGCAGCAGCAGGAGGAGCCACAGCTCGGTGGCGAAGGGGGCGAAGCAGCCCATCAGGGTGGCCAGGAGCAGGGAGAGCGCGATGACGCGGGCGCGGCCGATGCGGTCGGCGGCTCCGCTCCAGACGAGGGTGAACCCGGCTAGCCCGCCGGTGGCCAGGGACACCGCCAGGGCGGCCTGGCCCGCGGAGGTGTCGAAGCCCGTGGCGATGGCGGGCAGGATGGGCTGGACCGACCAGAGCTGGGCGAAGGTGGCCACGGCGGCTGCGACGAGGGCGATGACCGTGCGCCGGTAGCGGGTGGTCCCCGCGCGGGGGCGCGCGTCGTGGGACGGGGTGGAACTGCTGGTCACGGTCATGCTTCCACGCTAGAAAGCGCGCTTTCATACGTCCAATGCATGCTTTCACGTTGATGCATACTGTTGTGCATGAATAACCCGGATGTGGACGCGCTCGCGCAGGTTCTGGGGCCGCGGTTGCGGATGATCGCGGCGGTCTCGGAGACCGAGCACGTCACGCACGCAGCCCAGTCGCTGAACATGCCGCAACCCACGCTGAGCAGGGCTTTGGCCCGGTTGCAGGAGGAGCTGGGGATGGCGTTGGTGGAGCGCACGGGGCGGGGGATCCGGCTGACGCGGGCCGGCCGGATGCTGCTACCGCACGTGCAGCGGGCCCTGGACGATCTGCGCCAGGGGGTGGCCGAACTCACGGGCTCCGAGGAGGGCCGGGTGGCGCTGACCTTCCTGCCCACGCTGGGGGTGGAGGTGGTGCCGGTGCTGCTGCGGGGTTTTCGGGCCGAGCACCCGGGGGTGCGGTTCACCCTGACCCAGGAGGCGTGGGCCGAGTCGTTGCGCCGCCTGGCCTCGGGCGGCGCGGACCTGGCGCTGACCTCGCCGCTGCCATCGGGGCCCGGGCTGGCCTCGTCGGTCCTGCACACCCAGTACCTGCGTCTGGTGGTGCCCGAGAACCATCCGCTGGCCGCCGCCGAGGACGGGGTGGCGGCGCTGTCGGCCGCCCGTGACGAGTTCATCCTGCTCAAGCCGGGTCGCGGGGTACGGCATCTGACCGACCGGCTCAGCGACCGGGCGGGGTTCACCCCCAAAGTGGCCTTCGAGGCCGACGACATCGCCACGGCGCGCGGCCTGGTGGCGGCGGGACTGGGGGTGTCGGTCCTGCCCGCCCGCCCTAAGGGGCCGCTGGGCGGGACGGTGGAGCTGCGTATCCGGGACGGCGAGGCCGAGCGGGAGGTCGGGGTGGTCTGGCCCGAGGACGGTTCGGGCGGGGGCTACGAGCCCCCGGCCGTGGCCCTGTTCCGCGACTACGTGCGCCGAGTGGGCCCGCAAGTCATCCCCGACCTGACCGGGTAGCCCCCGAACAGCCGCGATCTTGCCCCTGTCTCTACCCTCGGCCGTCGAGGGTGGAGACAGGGGCAAGATCATCGCGGGTTTAGAAGGGGTAGCGGGCCGGGTCGGCCTGCATGGTGATCCACTGGGTCTCGGTGAAGGCCTCCAGGTTGGCGCGGGTGCCGCCGAAGCGCGAACCCGTACCTGAGGCCCCCACCCCGCCGAAGGGGGCCACCGCCTCGTCGTCGACGGTCTGGTCGTTGATATGCACGATGCCGCTGGGGATGCGGTCGGCGATCTCCATGCCCCGCATCGGGTTGGTGGTGACCACGCCCAAGGACAGGCCGTAGGGGGTGGTGTTGGCCAGCTCGACCAGGTCGTCGACCGAGGAGAAGCGCACCACCGGGGCCACCGGGCCGAAGACCTCCTCGGCGTAGGCCGGGGTGTGCGGGTCGACCCCGTCCAGGACGGTGGGCCGGTAGTACAGGTCCTCGTAGGTGCCGCCCGCGCGCAGGCGCGCACCGTTCTCAACGCTGCTGGTGACCAGGTGGTGGATCTTGTCGCGCTGTCCGGCGTCGATGATCGGGCCCAGCGCCGCGCCGTCCTCCTCGGTGCTGCCCACCACGAGCGCTTCCGCCTTGGCCGCGAGCCGCTCGACGTAGGCGTCGGCGACGGACTCGTGCACCAGGTGGCGTCCGGTCGTCATGCAGATCTGGCCCTGGTGCAGGAAGGAGCCCCAGGCACCGATGGAGGCGGCCGAGTCCATGGCGGCGTCGTCCAGGATGACCAGCGGCGAGTTGCCACCCAGCTCCAGGTGGGCGCGCTTGAGGTGGCGGGCGGCAGCCTCGCCGACCTTGCGCCCCGCCGGAGTGGAGCCGGTGAAGGAGATGACGCGCACGTGCGGGTCGGCGACCAGGGCTTCACCGGCCTCGACACCGCCGGGCAGCACCTGGAAGACGCCCTCTGGCACGCCCGCCTTCCGGAAGACCTCGGCCAGGACGGCGCCGCCGCCCACCGCGGTGCGCGGGTCGGGCTTGAGGATGACGGCGTTACCCAGGGCCAGGGCCGGGGCGACCGAGCGGATCCCCAAGATGAGGGGGACGTTGAACGGGGCGATGACCCCGACCACGCCCGCCGGGACCTGGCGGGAGAAACTCAGGCGCGGCTTACCGGTGCGCAGGATCTCGCCGTGGGGCTGGGAGGCCAGCGCGGCGGCCTCGAAGCACTCGCCCGCGGCGACGTGCACCTGGAAGCCGGCCATGCCGGCGGCGGCCCCGCCCTCGCGGCGCAGCCAGCCGATGACCTCGTCCTCGTGGGCCTCCAGCAGGTCTCCGGCGCGGCGCATGACGGCGGCGCGCT
Organism: Nocardiopsis oceani; assembly: GCF_054777395.1. Taxonomy (NCBI): domain Bacteria; kingdom Bacillati; phylum Actinomycetota; class Actinomycetes; order Streptosporangiales; family Nocardiopsidaceae; genus Nocardiopsis; species Nocardiopsis oceani. Next base: position 122,952 of record NZ_BAAHAR010000015.1, on the reverse strand, counting down.
CCTCGAAAGAGGTGGCGGCCCATGCGCGCTGGGCGCGGGCGGCCCGGGTACCCGCTTCGTGCACGTCCTCGGCGTTGGCGATACCGGTGCGGCCCAGGACGGTACCGGAGGAGGGTGAGACGACCTCGGCGTCGCCGCCCTTGGCGGCGGTCCAAGTTCCGGTGAAGATGGCGGAGGTGTGCTCTTCGGCGGCGAGCAGACTCACGGTGGTTCTCCCTCTGTGTGGTGGCGGCGCGCTTTTCGGGTGGCTCCGGGGTCGGCGGCCGCCTCAGGTGGCGGTCAGGCGGCTCTGGCGGCGGATCGCCGCTCAGACAGCGGGTTGGCTCTCGCCCTTCTTGGCCCGCTGGATCTGGGCGTAGACCCGGGCGCGCAGCTCGGTGAAGCGCTCGTCCTGGCGGGTGGTGAGCTGGTCGCGTTCCACCGGCAGGTCCACGGTGATGTCATCCTGGACGACGGTGGGCGATTTGGACAGCACCAAAACCCGCTCTCCCAGGTAGACGGCTTCGTCGATGTCGTGGGTGACGAACAGGACGGTCACGCCCAGGCGCTGCCAGATCTCCCGGACCAGGTCCTCGAGGTCGGCGCGGGTCTGGGCGTCCACGGCGGCGAACGGCTCGTCCATGAGCAGCACCTGCGGCTCGTAGGCGACCGCTCGGGCGATGGCCACGCGCTGCTGCATACCGCCGGAGAGCTGCCAGGGGTAGGAGTCTGCGGCGTCGGTCAGACCGACCGCTTCCAGTGCCTCAGAAACCAGTTCGGCGCGGCGCGCCTTGGACAGCTTCTTCTCCTTGAGGGGGAGCTCGACGTTGGCCCGCACGCTCATCCACGCGAACAGGCTGCGCCCGTACTCCTGGAAGACCACGGCCATACCCGGCGGCGGAGCCAGGACCGGCCGGTCGGCCAGCTCGACGCTGCCTTCGGTGGGCGCCATAAGCCCGGCGATGCACTTGAGCAGGGTGGTCTTGCCGCAGCCGGACGGGCCGACCAGGCAGACCAGCTCGCCCTCGGCGAGTTCGAAGGTCAGGTCGCGTACGGCCTCCACGGCCGTCGCGCCCCCGTTGTAGATCTTGCGCAGGCCGGTGACCTTGAGCATGGCGGGACGTTCTCCTTGGTTGTTCACGGTGGCTACTCCCCCCGGTTGGCGGCGCGCAGGCCGCGGTACCAGCCCAGGACGCGCCCCTCGACGAGCTCGAAAAGGGACGAGAGCACGAAGCCGATGATGCCGAGCAGGACCATGCCCGCCCACATCTCGGGAATGGCGAAGGTGCGCTGGAACTGCACGATCGCGAAGCCCAGGCCGCTGGAGCTGGCGAACATCTCGCTGATGACCATGAGGATGATGGCCAGGGCCAGCGCCAGGCGCAGCCCCGCCATGATCTGCGGGCTGGCCGAGCGCAGCACCAGGACACGCAGCCGGGTCAGGCCGGAGACGCCGTAGCAGCGGGCGGTGTCGGACAGGACCGGGTCGACGGCGCGCACACCCTCGACGGTGTTGAGCAGGATGGGCCATACGCAGCCGAAGACGATCACCAGGATCTTCATGCCGTCGTCGACGCCGGCGAGCATGATCATCAGCGGGACGAGCACGGGCGGCGGGATGGCGCGCAGGAACTCCAGGACGGGTTCGACGGTGGCGCGTACGCGTGCGTCCAGGCCGAGCAGGACACCCAGTCCGACACCGATGAGCGCGGCGAGCGCGAAACCGACGAGGAGGCGGCCCAGGCTGGGCAGGACGTCGACGAAGAACCGGTCGGAGAACCACAGGTCGGCGAAGGCCGACCCGATCTCGGCGGGGGTGGGCGTGTAGAAGCTGGCCCCGGGCTGGGCGGTGAAGGCCCAGTACACGCCGATGAGCACGGTCGGCAGCGCTAGGACGTGCAGGACGCGCAATCCGGGTCCGGGTGCTCCGGTGCGGCGGCGAGCGCGCCAGGCCGAGGCCTTGGCGGGTCCGGCCTCGCCGTCCCCGTGCCCGGTGGCGTGGGGTTCGACGGTGGTGGGCTGGCTCATGCTGCGGCCTCCCCGCGGACGGACGTGTGCCAGTGCAGGACGCGGCGTTCCAGGGCGCGCACACCGATGTTGATGAGCACGCCGAGGATGCCGGTGGCCACGATCCAGGCGTAGACGAGGGCGACGGCGCCGCCCTGTTGGGCGTTGGTGATCTGGTCCCCGATGCCGGGTGAGCCGATGACGAGCTGGGCGGTGATGGACAGGATGAGTCCGACCGCCGCTGCCAGGCGCAGTCCGGTCATCAGGTAGGGCAGCGTCGTGGGCCACACGACGTAGCGGATGCGGGACAGGCGGCTCAGCCCGTAGGAGCGGGCGGTCTGTTCGGCGACCGGGTCCACGTCGGCCACTCCGTACAGGACCTGGATGTAGATCAGCCAGAAGCAGGCGTAGATCACCAGGAGCAGGGTGGAGCGGATGTCGGTGCCGTAGACGAGCACGGCGAGCGGGATGAGTGCGACCGAGGGGATGGGCCGCAGGAAGTCCACCGTGGACGTGGTGAAGGCGCGCAGGCGGGGTGTGGACCCCAGTGCGAAGCCGAGCAGGACCGCGGCGGCGAAGGCGATGGCCAGGCCGAGCGCCCATCCGTACAGGGTGTGCCCCACGGCCGCCCAGAACGGGGCGGTGGTGGCGCGTTCGGCGAGGGTGGTCAGGACTTCTGAGACCGGCGGGAAGTAGCGTTCGGGAACCAGCCCCAGGCGGGGCGCGAGCTCCCACAGCGCGAGCAGGCCGACGATCCCCAGGGTGCCGAGCAGCGGCCGGTTGGGTGCCGAGCTCTGCACACGGGGGTGTCCGGCGCCGTCCGAGCGTGCGCTCTCGGCAGGTGTGGTCTTGGGGTGTGTGGTGTCTTTGGCGGTCATCGGATCAGCGATTCGAGGTCGGGGTCTTCGATGATGCCGTCGGTGACCATCAGGTCCCCCAGGGTCCCCAGGGCGTCGCGGTCGATCTCTTCGGGAAAGCGCGGCCAGCGCAGCTGGTCGAAGAGGTCGGGGTCGATCTCGGTGTAGGTGCTGAGGGTCTGCGCGGTCTCGTCGGGGTGGTCCTCGGCGTAGGCGAGGGACTCGTTCATGGCCTCGGTGAAGGCGTCCACGGTCTCGGGGTCCTCGGCGATGAGCTCATCGGAGGTGAAGTAGGTGGCGATGGAGAGGTCGGAGTGCATGTCCACGAAGTTGGCGGCGACCTCGGTGGCGCCTTGTTCGAGGGCGATGGTGAGGAAGGGCTCGACCACCCATGCGGCTTCGACCTGTCCGTTCTCCAAGGCTCCGGGCATGTCGGGGAAGGCCAGTTCCATGAAGTCCAGGTCTTCGGGGACCCCGCCCGCCTCGCGCACGGAGTTGCGCACCGAGGTGTCGCCGATGTTGTTGAGGTTGTCGATGGCCACGGTGGCGCCGTCCAGGTCGGACGCGTCGGTGGCGTCGCTGTCAGCGGGCACGACCAGGGCGCTGTAGTCGGTGTCGGCATCGCCGGTGGTGGTCATACCGTTGGCGACCACGGTCAGGGGCAGGCCCTGATCGCGGGCGATGAGGATGGAGGCGAGGTTGCCGAAGGCGAAGTCGAGTTCGCCGCTGACCACGCGGGGGACGGTGGTCGCGCCGCCGCCACCGGTTTCGATGTTCAGGTCCAGGCCACGGTCCTCGAAGAACCCCTGTTCCTCACCCAGGTAGATCGGGGCGACCGCGGTGATCGGCAGCACGCCCACGTCGAGGGGGGTGAGACCGTCCTCGGTCTCGGCGGTCTCGCCGTTGCCGCAGGCGGCGGTCAGGGTGAGTGCGGCGCCGGCGGCGATCACGCCCAGCACGGTCTTGTTGGCGGTCATGTAGTTCTCCAGGAACGGGCGGGGTGGTGCGGTTGCGGGTCAGTGCAGGAGGCCGTCGAGGTCGGGGGCGTCGTCGATGAGCCCGTCGGTGACCATGAGGTCGGCCAGGACACCGACCGACTCCTCGTTGACCTCCTCGGGGAAGCGGGGCAGCACCATGTCCTCGATGAGGTCCGGTTCGATCTCGGTGTAGGTGGACAGGATGCGGCGGACCTCGTCGGGGTTGTCGTCGGCGTAGGCCATGGACTCGTGCAGCGCCTCGGTGATGGCCTCGAAGAGTTCGGGGTCCTCGGCCATGCGGTCCTCGGCCGCGAAGTAGGCGGCGATGGACAGGTCCGGGTGCGTGTCCACGAAGTTGGAGGCGATCTCGCGGTGTCCGGCCTCGAGGATGGTGGAGCCGAAGGGTTCGACCGCCCAGACGGCGTCGATCTGGCCGGTCTCCAGTGCGGCGGGCATGTCCGGGAAGGGCAGTTCGACGAAGTCGACCTCGGCGGGGTCCCCTCCGTCGGCGCGCACCGACTGGCGGACGGTGGTGTCGCCGATGTTGTTGAGGTTGTTGGCGGCCACCGTCAGTCCCTCGAGGTCGGCGGCGCTCTCGACGTCACTGTCGTCGAGCACGAACACGCCGCCGAAGTCGGCGCCCTGCTCCCCGGCGCTGGTAACGCCGTTGGAGAGCGTCGTCAGGGGTAGCCCCTGTTCGCGGGCGACGACGAGGGAGACGATGTTGCTGAAGGCGAAGTCGAACTCGCCGCTGACCACCCCGGGGACGATCGCGGCCCCTCCGGAGCCGGACTCCAGTTCCAGGTCGACGCCGCGGTCCTCGAAGAAGCCTTGGTCGACGCCTAGGTAGATGGGGGCTACGTCGAGGATCGGGATGACCGCCGCGGTGACGGCGGTCATCTCGCCGTCGTCGGCGTTGTCGGCTTGGGGGCTGCATGCCGTGGCGGCAAGCAGCGCCGCTCCCGTGGCGAGGGCGGCCAACGTCGGGCGCATCAGGACTCCAGCTGGTGAGAGGGATGGGGGTGCGCGACTACGAGAAATGTACGCTAGGCGAACATGTGTTCATCTTGTGAACATAGGTGATGCGCATCACCAGGTCAAGGCACGGATCGGGCACGTTTCAGACTGGTGAACAGCGGAAGATCGGATGACCATGCCTGGTCAGGGCGTTCCTCGGCGACACACGGGCGCCGACGCGAGCACCGGGCCACTGGCCGCGGCGGCCCGGGCGGGATGGGTCAGACCGGGCGGCCGGGGGGCAACGGGCGCACAGTCAGCGGGAGGGCGAAAGGAAGGCGGCGCCACGGCGCGAAATCTGCGACAGGGGCCGTGGTCCGGGCCAGGACGGGACCCGGACCACGGGGCTTATCTCCCCGCACCAGCGACCCCATACTCGGGAGTACCCGAGGCAATGTCAACATTCGCACATCATTTACGGACCCGAAAGATTCTCATTTATCGAGGAGTGCGCCGTAAACTGCGGCGTTGGGGCACGCACCAACCAACGACAGGAAGAGCGGGATGCGCAGGGTAAGAAGGCGAGGGCTGGCCCACGAGGCCGCCGATCGCGTCCGGGAATCCATCCTCGAGGGACGGGTCCCGCCCGGAGCGCCGCTGCGCGAGGTCGAACTGGCCGCCTCCCTGGACGTCAGCCGAGGTTCGGTGCGCGAGGGACTGGCCATCCTGGAGCGGGAGGGCCTGGTGCGCAGCGAATGGCACCGGGGAGCCCGGGTGATCGAGCTCAGCCCCACCGACGTCGACGAGGTCTACACCGTCCGCGCGGCCCTGGAACGCCTGGCCACCACCACCGCCGCCCAGACTATGACCCCCGCCGTCCTGGCCGACCTGGACTCCCTGGTCGAGGCCATGCGGCGGGCCGTGGAGGCCGACGCCGACGAACACACCCTGCTAGCCCTGGACATGGCCTTCCACGACCGCGTGTACGAGGCCGCCGGAAACAGTCGCCTCCTCGACTCCTGGAACGGTGTGCGCTCACAGGTGCACCTGTTCCAGCGGACCCGTATCCGCCGGGCCCAAGCCCAGTACCGGGACCTCCTCGTCGCAGAGCACCGCGAACTGGTGCGGCTGCTCAGCCGAGGGGCCAGCCCAGCACTGGCCACGGCCGCGGAGGAACACGTGGACTCGGCACGCCGGGCACTGGTGCACATCCTGACGGAGTACGCACCGGACGGGACCGGGCCTCCCGCACCGCCGACCGACGACTCCCCCTCCTGAGCGGAAGCCACTCTGGACCCGCGACTCCCCCACACGGCCACTCATGTTCACCCGCGTAGCCGATTCGGACCACCCGCACGGCCCGCTCGGACCCGGCCAAGCCACCAGCAGCGGAATAGGATAGCCTAACCAACCCGCCGCAGGTGGCGGGCGTGGAAACCGGCGGCGCCTCGGCGCGCGCCCAGCAGTGAGCACCACCCGATTGGACGTGTACCCGTGCGGCTCCCCACCGCCCCGGACGGCGGCCGAGGCTGTTCCGCCCTGGCGCGCTACACCGACGAACAGATCGCCGGTACGGCGGGACGCAAAGGCGGCTGGCTCCTCATCGAACACAACGGCCCCTGGCGCCACCCGGCCTTCAGCAGCCCAGGCCTGGACGGTGCCGTCATCTCCCAGCTGGCCGAGCGCATCGCCGGACGCGACATCAAACCCCAGCTGATCAAGCGCCCGGGAAGCAGCGAACGCACCCCCGCCGACGGGCCGTCGCGCGCCTACTACGTCCACGCCAGCCGCTCCCGCCCCTGGGCCCGCCGTGTGGACTTCCACGACCTCGCCGAACTGCTCGCCCACGACGTCACGGCCGTGGAACACCCGGAACCGCCCTCCTTCGGCACGCCCGTGGACCACACCCTTTACCTGGTGTGCACCCACGCCAAGAAGGACCCCTGCTGCGCAGTCCTGGGCCGCCCGGTCGCCGCAGCCCTGGGCGGAGCCCGCGCCGAGGTGTGGGAGACCACGCACGTGGGCGGGGACCGCTTCGCCGCCAACCTGGTCACCCTCCCCCATGGCGTGTACTTCGGCCGTTTGGACCCGGAGTCGGCGGTGCGCACAGTGGCCGCCTTCGAACAGGGCCTGGTCCCACCCGAGAACTACCGGGGACGCTGCACCGACTCCCCGCCCGCACAGGCCGCCGAGGCCGCGCTCCGTGCCCGCCTGGGATCCCCCGTGGGCGTCGACGCGCTGACACACCTGTCCGAGGAGGAGACCGAGGCCGGCGTGCGGGTCACCCTCGGCCACGGCGGCGGCCTGTACTCGGTGGAAGTGGAAACGGTGGAGGGTCTGGAGTGCCCCGCCACCTGCGCGGACCTCTCCCCCACCCGGCCGGTCCACCACCGGGTGCGCGACATCCACGAGGACCTGCACAGCGGACTCCAGGCCTAGGCCGCAGAGCCCGCACACTCCGGAAAAGCTGAGTGCCCGGCCCCGTGGCGCGGGGCCGGGCACTCGTCGGTCCCGCCGAGGCGGGCTCCGGGGTAGGAAACGGAACTCCGGGCGGTCACGGCACCAGATCCGGTCGGTGCCGCCTGCCTTCACCCGGGTCCCCCGCGGGCGCTCCTCGCGTGGACCGACTCCAGGAGGGCTATTGGAAGACGACGTCGGAGCAGTTGTAGAAGGCTTCGGGACTGTCGGAGCGCTCCCAGACCACGTAGACCACGTGCTGGCCCGAACGCTCGGGCAGGGTCACGTCCCAGTAGTACTCGGCGCCCTCGACCCCGCCCTCGCGCAGCGGCGGGTCGACGACCTCGTCGATGAGCTCCAGGTCGGACCAGTTCACCGGGGAATCTGGGGACCAGTCCGCGTTGGTCACGTACGTGAAGAAGGTGCCGGGGTGGGGTGCCCAGGCGTTGTGCTGGAATTCGACGGTCTCACCCGCGGGCATGTCGGTGGTGGGCCAGTCGTCGCGCACGGCGTTGAAGGCGGCGAAATCGTCCGTGGGTCCGCACAGCTCGCCGTCGGCCACGAACTCCTCGTGGCGGCCGTCGGAGTCGCTGATCAGGTTGCCGAACCAGTTGTAGAAGGCGTACTCGCCGCCCTCCTCCAGGGCGTCGGCACAGGCGGGGTTGGTGGGCTGGACGTTGCCGCCGTCTCCTCCCTCGATCCCGTCGGCGTAGCAGGCGTAGGTACGGCTGGCGGGATAGGTGAAGGCACCGTGCGCGTCGGCCGCCTCAGGGGTCAGGGCGATGGCGAGCCCTCCGACGAGCGCAGCGGACGCGGTCAGGGCTCCGGTCCTGGCGAGGGTTCTCATGGGGGATCCTTTCGGTTGAGCGGGGTAGCGGGATTCGGTGGTGGACGGAAGAGGTCTCAGGAGATCCAGTCGATGCCGTTGGGGCCGTAGAAGACGCGCTCACCCCAGTCGGTGAGCCGGTCGACGTCGAAGTCCTCGACCAGGTCCAGGTAGGCGACCTCGTCCGCGTTGCCGCTCCAGGACCAGGCGATGTACCCGAGGCCCAGCCGGTCGGTGTGGGCCATGATGGCGTCCTCGTCGGGATCGCCGTCGGTGTGCCTGTGCCCGAACTCGCCGACGATGAGCGGCAGGCCGGCGTCGGTGAAGTGCTCCAGGTAGTCGACGACGGTCGACTCGTCCTCGTAGACGCCGTACATGTGGATGGAGAAGACGGTGTTGCCGTGGGGGTCGGCCGCCGCGACCTCGGGAGCATCGTCGCGCATGATGTGCTGCCAGTCCTGGCCCCAATTGGGGGCGTCGACGACCAGCATGTGGTCGAAGCCGGCGTCACGCAGGCGCTCCACTGCGTTGGAGGTGTCCTCGGCCCACCCCTCGTTGATCTCCTCGTCGTTGCCGAAGGGCTCGTTGGCGATGTTGACGATGACGTGGTCCTCTTCGCCGTCCACGGCGTCTTGGATCCGCAGCCAGTAGTCGACGGCCTCGTCCAGCGATACGGCCTCGGGGTCCTCTCCGTAGCCTGTGGCGTCGTGGACCTCGAGCATGCAGACGATCTGGAGGTCCTTGCAGTCGTCGACGATGGCGGCGACCTCGGACTCGGGGGTCTCGTCCCACTGGTCGCCGCTGCTCAGCACGACGCGGACGGTGTTGGCCCCCAGGCCCGCGATGTCGGCGATGGAGTCGGTCTCTTCGGTGAACCAGGCGTGGGGGTGGCTCACACCGCGGATGAGCAGGTCGCTGCCGTCGGCATGGGCCAGGCGTCCCTGGTCGTCGACGTGCAGTCCGGTCTGCTGGGCCGATGCCGGAAGGGCTTGGGTGAGTAGGGGAAGGGACAGGGCCAGGGCGAGCAAGCACGCCGTAGAGCGGGGTCGGTGCACTGTGCTTCTCCGTCGGTCTATATGAGTACCATTCGTGAAATCTAGCGATGGGAGCGTTCCCATAGCTTTCACGGTGCAAGTTAACAGCACCGAAACACCGCGACAATGGGTGCTCTGCCAGCTTTTTCACTCAAAGGTTTACTAAGCACACGTTCAGTAACGTGTAGCGGGCGCACCGACACCCGCCCTGAACTGCACAGGCTGCAATCAGCGACCACTGGTCACACCAATGAGGCGAAGCTATCGAAAAAAAAAGGGGTAGTGGGGGCACGAACCTGCCCCCACCACCCCTGGCGCGTCTCCGGGTCTGCCGTCAGGCCCAGAAACCGAAGCTGTACAGCAGACCGTTGGTGGCCGCGATGACGCCCAGCGCCAACACCACACCGGTGATGAACGAGGTACGCAACGACCGCACCAGGTACTCCAGCGCCACCAGGTTGTTCAGGATGAAGTAGCCGAGCATGGTCGCGTGCCAGAACGAGTCCATACTCCACGGCTCGAAGTAGTAAGCCGTCCCGGTCCACACGTCGGTCTCCGTGGTGAACCACGCCCACGCCAGCGCCGCACCGTAGCCGAGCGGGATCTGGATCAGCGGAATGATCAGCAAGGGCAGCAGCTTGACGAAACTCCACAGCCCCGGCTGGTCGGCCCTGCGCGCCTGCGACTGCGCCCGACGCGCCGCGTCCTGCTCCGCACGCACCCGCTCCCGGTGCGCCCGTTCGGCCTCCTGGCGCCGCCGCTGCTCCTCGCGCTGCTCCTGCACGCGCTGCTGCTCCATCTGGCGCCGGTACTGCTCCTCCTGCTGCTGCCGAGGATCGGCCTGCTGCTCGCGGCGCCCGCCGTACAGGGAAGCGTAGGGGTCATCACCCGGCCCACCCGGCTGGTACTGCTGCGTGGGAGCGTTCTGGTCCGGCTGGAACTGCGCGGTCGCCGGGGTCTGCCCCGGCTGCTGCGTACCCGGGAACTGGGCCGTCGGCTGGTAGGGAGCGCCCTGCTGCTGGCCGCCCAGCACCGAGGTCGCCCCGCCCGAGGGGTCCTGAGCCCCCGCCGAAGGCGACACCTGAGTGGCCTGGTCGTCACCGAAGGCACCCGCGGCCGCGGCACCCGCCACCGCACCGGCGGCACCGCCCAACACGGCCGCGCCACCCGCACCGAGACCCTCGGTGCGCTGATAGCCGCCGGTCGCGCCCGGGTCACCGGCAGAGGTCGCCAAGGCTTTGTTCACCCTGGCCACCTGCTCCTGCACACCCATCATCACGGCCGGAGGCAACCACGACGAACCTGCGGGCACATCACCCAGGTAGTCCAGGATCTCGCCCGGCCCAGGTCGGCCCCTGGCCTCCTTGGACAGGCAGGCCGAGACCAAATGGCGCAACGACTCCGGAACGCCGGACAGGTCCGGCTCCTTGCTGATGATGCGCATGACCATCGTGGGCATGTTGCCGTCCCCGAACGGCCCGATGCCCGAGGCCGCGTAGGCCAGCACCGCGCCATAGGCGAACAGGTCGCTGCCGGGGGTGAGCTCCGAACCCTGGACCTGCTCCGGGCTCATGAAACCCGGTGTCCCGATGACCGACTGCGTCGCCGCGGTGCCGTCGGTGGCACGCGCGATACCGAAGTCGATCACCCGCGGCCCGTCCTCGGCCAACAGCACGTTGCCCGGCTTGAAGTCGCGGTGGATCAGACCCACCCGGTGGATCTCGGCCAGCGCCTCGGCCAGACCGGCCGCCAATACCCGCACACTCGCCTCGGGAAGCGGCCCGTGCGCCTGGACCGCCTCGTCCAGCGGCATCGACGGCACGTAGGAGGTGACCAGCCAGGGCACCTCCTCGTCGGGCCCGGCATCGATGACCGGCGCGGTGAAGGCCCCGCTTACCTGCCGGGCCGCGTTGACCTCGCGGGCGAAACGCTGCCGGAAGGAGGGATCGGTGGCCAGGTGCGGGTGGATGCGCTTGATCGCGACCGCCCGGCCACCGGCCGAGCGCCCCAAGAACACCTGACCCATGCCACCGGCGCCCAAGCGCGCGATCAGTCGATACCGACCAACGCGCTCCGGATCAGTGCTCTCTAGCGGCCCCAACGTCCTCAACCTCCGGCTCTGCGGCGTGTTTCGTTCCCGAACGGGGCCCCAGTCTAGGGCGTGTTCAGTGAGCGATCGCCCCGTCCAGGCACCCCGTTCGGACCACCCTCTCCAATGGGATCCCCGACAGCGCCCAAGGGTTCACTCCTGCGGGCGGAGAACACGGAAAGCGGAGGTGAAACGCCCGGTCCCGGCCACTGAGTTCCCGCGTGGCCACAGGCGGCCAACCCCGAGGTCAGATCAGGTGTCAGGGGGAATCCTAGGATCGAAAGTGCCACCGAGAGGACTACTCACCCTTGAAGACGCTCGACACCCTGCGAATCGACTCCCAACTGCGCCTGGCCCACGGCGTGTCGTGGCTCACCGCACAGGGCGGCGACCACCCCAGCAGGCTGCTCCACTGGCCCTGGCGGCACAACCCCTACCCCACCTACCGCAGGCTGCGCGATCAGGGCCCCGTCGTCCCCAGCCGACTGCCCTTCCTCGCGGCCACCACCCGCGCCGCCGTCGACCAGGTCCTCCGTGGCCGCGACTTCGGCGTCGCCCCGCCCGAGGGCCTCCGGGTACCCCAGCAGTTCGACAGCGTCGAACTGTCCTTCCTGCAGATGGACCCGCCCGACCACACCCGGCTGCGCAAGCTCGCACGGCCCGCGTTCAGCCCGCGCCGCATGGCCGAGTACCGCACCGAAGTCGAGAAGATCACCGCCGACCTCCTCGACACGGCCCTGGCCCGCGGTGAATTCGACTTGATGCACGACTTCGCCCAACCCCTGCCCATCACGGTCATCAGCCGCCTCCTGGGCGTGCCCGAGCGCGACAACGCCGACTTCGTGCGGATCGGCTACGTGGTCAGCGGGGCACTGGACGGTGCCCGCTCGGCGCGTCACCTGCGCCAGATCCAGGACGCGACGGCAGAATTGGACCTGTTGTTGGAGCGTTTGATGGCCGAACGCCGCACCAACCCGCGCGGGGACGTCGTCTCCACCCTGGTAGGTCAGAGTGACGAGGGGGAACTGACCGGGGCCGAGCTGGGTTCGATGTGCCGTCTGTTGCTGCTCGCCGGTTTCGAGACCACGGTCAACCTGATCGGGAACGGAGTGATGGCCCTGCTGCGCCACCGGGAACAGTGGGAACGGCTGGTCGCCGATCCCACGCTGGTCTCCGGAGCGGTCGAGGAGACCCTGCGCTACGACGCACCGGTCCAGTTCACCGGGCGGTGGTCCCATCGCGACACTGAGGTCGAAGGGGTCCGCATCCCGGCCGGGCAGCAGGTGATGTGCCTGATCGGATCGGCCAACCGGGACCCCGAGCAGTTCGAGGACCCCGACCGGTTCGACATCACCCGGCCCGGCGCCGGTGACCATCTGGCCTTCTCCGGCGGGATCCATTACTGCCTGGGGGCGCCGCTGGCCCGGCTGGAGGGCGAGATCGCGTTCCGGGCCCTGTCCGAACGGGCTCCGGGGCTACGGCCCACGGCGATGCCGACCCGGCGGGCCACCACGACGGTACGGTCCCTGTCCGCGTTCCCGGTCACCACCGGCAACCAGTAGAGGGTGGGGGCAGAAAGGGTGCGAGAAGCTGTCGAGGGCAGCTGGCGATCGGCCACGCGCGGACGGGGAGTTCTGCTGTCGGCGGGGGCGGTGTGCGTGGTTATTTTCGTGGTGGTCGCGGTTCTGGTGGTGGTCCTTCCCGGACCGGCCGAGGAACCCGAGAGTGAGCTTCCGGCGCTGGCCGAGGCGCACGGGATCGAGCTGGGCGTGGCCGTGGCGGTGAACCCGCTGGAACACGACTCCGAGTACCGGGACGTGGTGACCGACCACTACACGTCGGTGACCGCCGAGAACACGATGAAGTGGCAGCACGTCCAGCCGGAACGGGACGAGTTCGACTGGAGCGGGCCGGACTTGGTGGTGGACTTCGCCGAGGAGAACGACCTCAACGTGCGCGGGCACACGCTGCTGTGGCACAACCAGCAGCCGGACTGGCTGGCGGAGGGCGGCTTCGACGGCGACGAGCTGCGCACGGTGATGCGCGAGCACATGGACGAGCTGCTGGGCCGCTACGAGGGGCGCATTTCCTCCTGGGACGTGATCAACGAACCCTTCGAGGACGGAGGCCCTGAGCTGCGCGACAACCTCTGGCGTCAGACGCTGGGCGACGACTACATCGCCGAAGCCCTGCGCATGGCCCATGAGGTGGACCCGGAGGCCGATCTCTACATCAACGAGTTCGGTGTCGAGGGCAGCGGCGACAAGGCCGACGCCCTGTACGACCTGGCGTCGGACCTGCTGGAGCGGGACGTCCCCCTGCACGGCATCGGCTTCCAGGGGCACTTCGTGCACGAGCAGGTCCCCGAGGACATCGCCGAGAACATGCAGCGCTTCGCCGACCTCGGACTGGACGTGGAGATCAGCGAGGTGGACATCCGCATCCCCGAACCGGCCACCGAAGAGGAGCTGGCCGCGCAGGCGGACGAGTACCAGCACGTCGTCGAGTCGTGCCTGGCGGTCTCCCGCTGCGTGGGCGTCTCGGTGTGGGGCGTCGCCGACCACCACTCCTGGATTCCCGAGTGGTTCCCCGGCTACACGGCGGCCCTGCCCTTCGACGAGGACTACGAGCCCAAGCCCGCGCTGGGCGGAATCACCGACGCCCTCGCCCAGGCCCGGGGGTCCCAGGGCACCCTCGGGTCCGTAGACTAGGGGTGGTGTTCGGTATGCGTTAGGCACGCGCACCTCCGCCTCCTTCGTCACGGCCGAAACGACGAAGGACAGTGGAGAGTGGGGACATGCACGAGAACACGCCCCCGATTCCTGTGCCGCCCGGGCTCGCTGCGACCACCACCCGCTTCTTCGGTCCCGCGTGGGCCGAGGCACTGCCGGGGCTGGCCGCGCGCCAGTGCGACCGGTGGGCGCTGCGGCCCACGGGAGAGGCGATGCACGGCGCCGTGGCCCTGGTGGTTCCGGTGGAACGGCCGGACGGAACCGCCGCGGTGCTCAAGGTCCAGCCGGTGGACGAGGAAACCGAGGGCGAACCAGCGGCGCTGCGTGCGTGGGGCGGAGACGGGTCCGTGCGGTTGTTGGAGCACGATCCGCAGACCGGGTCGATGCTGTTGGAAGCCTTGGATCCCACTCGTCGGCTGGACGGTGTGGCGATCGATGAGGCGCTGGAGGTGCTCGGCGGCCTGCTGGCCCACCTGAGCGCGTACCGCGGCCCCGACGGGATGCGCGGCCTCGGTGCGATCGCCTTGGACCTGGCGGAGCGGGCCGGGCAGCTGGCCGCCTCGGAGCGGGTCGAGCCGGTGTCCCGGAGGTCGCTGTCCCGGTGGTCCGGACTGGCCCGGGAGATGGCCGCCGAACCCGGCGACCGGCTGCTGCACTGGGATCTGCACTACGAGAACGTGCTGGCGCCCCTGCCCGGATCGGGGCGGGGGCCGTGGCTGGCCATCGATCCCAAGCCCCTGGTGGGCGATCCGGGTTTCGAGCTGTTGCCGGCGCTGCGCAACCGGTGGACGGAGGCCGAGGCCATCGGTGACCCGCTCCGGGAGACACGGCGCCGCCTCGACCTGCTGACCGAGGTGGCGGGACTGGACCGGGAGCGGGCCCGCGCCTGGACCCTGGTGCGGGTTCTGGAGGACTCGCTGTGGCAGTTGGAGGGGGGCGCCCGCGTCCCCGCGGTGCAGGCTTGGATCGCCGAGGCACTGGAGAACCAGCGGTGACCTGGAGCACGATGGTGGCGCACCACCCGAGCACACGCACTGTCGGAGGCACCCGTGACCGTTCCACCCCGCCCGCCGTTCGACCCCGAACTCGCCGCCGCGCTGGAGGTGGTCGGCGCGGAGATCCCGCCCACAGTCACCCCGGAGATGATCAGCGCGCTGCGGGTGGGCGGGGGCCAGCGGGCGCCCGGCGACAAGGTCGACATGACCCTGAACGGGGCCTTCGAGGAGGAACAGCGCACCGCTCAGGGG
This sequence comes from Nocardiopsis oceani, assembly GCF_054777395.1. NCBI lineage: Bacteria > Bacillati > Actinomycetota > Actinomycetes > Streptosporangiales > Nocardiopsidaceae > Nocardiopsis > Nocardiopsis oceani. The sequence continues at coordinate 107,790 of NZ_BAAHAR010000015.1, read as the reverse complement.
CCTGACGGGACTCAGATCCCCCTGCTGGTGTGGCGGCCGACGAGGCCCACCGGAGCTACCGGTGCCCTGTACTGGATCCACGGCGGCGGGATGGTCGCCGGTACTCCGCGCGGCTGGGAGATCCCCTGGTTGTTGGAATACGCCCACGAGCTGGACCTGGCGGTGGTGTCGGTAGACTACCGCTTGGCCCCCGAGAACCCGCACCCCGTTCCGGTCGGGGACTGTTACGCGGGTCTGGTGTGGCTGACCGAACACGCCGGGAGCGCGGGGGTGGCGGCGCCCGAACGCCTGGTGGTCTGCGGGCTCAGTGCAGGCGGCGGCCTGGCGGCAGCGACCTGCCTGCTGGCCCGGGACCGGGGCGGGCCGACCGCGCTTGGCCAGCTCCTGCTCTGCCCGATGCTGGACGACCGCAACGACTCCGTGTCCGCCCACCAGATGGCCGGGGTGGGCGTGTGGGACCAGGGCTCCAACACGACCGGCTGGGGCGCCCTGTTGGGAGACCGGGTGGGTGGACCGGACGTGTCCCCCTACGCCGCCCCTGCCCGGGCCCAGGACCTGTCCGGCCTGCCCCCGGCCTTCTTGGACGTGGGGTCGGCGGAGACCTTCCGCGACGAGGTCGTGGAGTACGCCTCTCGGATCTGGCGGTCAGGTGGCTCCGCCGAGCTGCACGTCTGGCCGGGCGGTTTCCACTCCTTCGACGGGTTCGTGCCGGACGCCGTGCTCAGCCGGTCGGCGCGGGAACAGCGCCTGCCGTGGTTGCGGCGGGTTCTGGGGGCATGACCCCGCCCCTGCGGTGTTCGGTGGGCGTGGTGCCGCGCAGCCGCTTGAAGGCGCTGCTGAGCGCGAAGGCGTTGGAGTAGCCGACCCTGCGGGCGATGGCGTCGACGGTGGTGTCGGTGTCGCGGAGCAGGTCCGCGGCGAGCCCGACGCGCCAGTCGGCCAGGTAGGCCATGGGCGGGGTGCCCACCAGTGCGCGGAAGTCGCGGGCCAGGGCGGCGCGCGAGACTCCGGCGGCTTCGGCCAGGGAGCCCACGGTCCAGGGGTGGGCGGGCTGGTTGTGGAGCAGCCGCAGGGCCCGGCCCACCACCGGGTCGGCCATGGCGGTGTACCAGGCGGGCGGGCAGGCGCCGGGGCGGGCGAACCAGGCGCGCAGTTTGGTGATCAGGGCCAGGTCCAGCAGGCGGTCCAGGACCAGCTGCTGACCGGGGGCGGCGCAACCGATCTCCGCCTCGATCATCGCGCCCAAACGGTCGTGGCACTCGTCGGCGGGGACCACCAGCACCGGGGGCAGGGTGGAGAGCAGGCGTTGGCTGAGGTCGCCGGTGACCTCGTAGGAGCCGCTGAGCAGCAGGTCGGGGGCGTCCAGGGAGTCGCCGAAGGTGCGGATGCCCAGGCTGGCCTCCTCGGTGAGCGGGGCGCCGTCCGGGCCCAGGCACAGGTGTCCGTCAAGGACGGTGCAGCTGGTGGGCGCGTCCGCGGGGTTGGCGACGGTATGCGGTCCGGGGGCGCGCAGGATGGCGGTGTCGCCCACTTCCAGGGGGAGGGGGTCGCTGCCGTCTTCGGGGGCGATCCAGGAGCGGCCGCGCACCATGGTGACCAGAGTCAGGGGCGAGCCGTGGGCGAAGCGCAGCGACCAGGGCGGCGCCATGACGGACTTGCTGAAGAGCGCCCCTCGGGCGCGGACCCCGTCCAGGAGGTCGGCGAGTGCGTCCATACCCGTGAGTGTAGACGCCTGGATATCGTTCTGAGCTTCTAGACCATGGCACGTCTCAGGGCGAGGCGGTTGACTCAAGACCATGACAGAGAACAAGAAAAGCCAGCGGCCGGTCCTGGTGACCGGCGCGACGGGGATGACCGGCAGCCGGGTCCTAGCACGGCTGCGCGATCGGGGCGCGGCAGTACGGGCCGCCTCCCGCTCCTCCGAGTGGCGCTTCGACTGGAGCGAACCGGATACCTGGGAAACGGCCCTGGAGGGCGCGGGTTCGGTGTACCTGGTGCAGAACGACCTCGACCCCCGCACGCCCGCGTTCGTTGCGCGTGCGGTGGCACACGGCGTGGAGCGGATCGTGCAGCTGTCGGCGCGCGGGATCGACCAGCCGGGCTACTTCGAGGGCGTGGAGGAGGCCCCCTCACACCTGCGGGGCGAAGAGGCGGTGAAGGCCAGCGGGCTGGAGTGGACCGTCCTGCGCCCGGGATGGTTCGCGCAGAACTTCAACGAGGGGATGCTGGCCGACGGGGTGCGCACGGGAGTGCTGCGCCTGCCCACCGGGGACGGCGCGGCCTCCTGGATCGACGTCCGAGACATCGCTGACGTGGCGGTGGCGGCGCTGACCGAGCCCGGCCACCACGGGCGCACCTACGAACTGAGCGGGCCCCGTGCACTGACGGTGGCGGAGGCCACGGCGGAGATCACCGAGGCCCTGGGGCAGCCGGTCCGCTACGAGCCGGTGTCAACTGAGGAGTACGTGGACGAGCTCCTGCACCAAGGGTGGCCCAAGGAGGGCGCCCAGGAGATGGTCTCGGCTCTTTCGGCCGTCCGCCGCAGCCTGGAGGCGAAGGTCTCCCCCGGCGTCCAGGAGGCTCTCGGGCGCGAGCCCCGCGACTTCTCGGCGTACGTGGCCGAAGCCTTCACCGACGAGCCGGTTCGGGAGGCCTGATCCGCCATGACCCATGACAGCGACACGGGGAACCGCAACGGGACGAAGCCGGTCCTGGTGCTCGGCGCTACCGGGATGACCGGTAGCCGAGTGGCGCGGCGGCTACGCGAGGGCGGCCACCGGGTACGGGCGGCGTCCCGCTCCTCGGATTGGTCATTCGACTGGCAGGACCGTTCCACGTGGGATCCGGTCCTGGCAGGGACCGGTGCGGTGTACGTGGTCCAGTACGATCCCGAACCGCTCACCCCGCCGTTCGTGGAACGCGCGGCGGCACACGGTCTGGAACGGGTCGTACTGCTGTCGGGCCGCGGCATCGACGACCCGGACTACTTCCCTCAGGAGTTCACCTCGGAGGAGAACTTCGTCCCCTCCCACCTGGTCGGCGAGCATGCCGTGCGGGACAGCGGGCTGGAGTGGACGGTCCTGCGCCCTGGATGGTTCTCGCAGAACCTCAGCGAGGGGGTCCTCGGCGACGACGTGCGGTCGGGCCAGCTGCGGCTACCGACGGACGAGGGCTCGGCCACCTGGATCGACACCGAGGACATCGCCGCCGTGGCGGTGGCGGCGCTGACTGAGCCCGGCCACCACGGGCGCACCTACGAACTGTCCGGACCCCGTGCACTGGATCTCCGGGAGGTCTCCAAGGAGATTTCGCGGGAACTGGCCCGGGATGTCGCCTACACACCCGTCACTGCCGAGGAATTCGTGTCCGAGCGGGTCGCCCGGGGGTGGCCGGAGGAAGACGCGCGAGCGCTGGCCCTGGCTCTCTCCCCCATCCCCAGGGGAAAGGACGCTCACGTCTCGCCTGGCGTCTGGGAGGCTTTGGGGCGCGAGCCGCGCTCCTTCGCGGAGTTTGCTAAAGACGCGGTTTCCTCTGGGGTGTGGGACAGGTAGCCCGCAGAGAGATCACCTATACGACGTAGATTTACCCTACTGGAACGGGGGTGCCGACGCGCATCGGCACCCCTGCTTCCTTCGGCCGGTCAGTCGGCCACCGTGATGCCCAGGGAACCCAGGATCAGCCCAGCTTGGGCAGGGCTGATGGTGGCCCCGCGCAGGAACCCGGCCTGCTGCAGGTCGAACTCCCCCAGGTCCGCACCGCGCAGGTCCGCCCCGGTGAACGCTGCGTTGACCAGGTTGGCGCCGCGCAGCCGCGACTCCACCCACACGGTCTCGCGCAGATCGGCCGAGGCCAGGTCCACCTCGTCCATGCGCAGCCCCTCGAGGGTCTGACCGCGCAGGACCAGCCCCTTACAGCGGGCCAGCATCAGGTTGCACTGGGAGAACGTGTAACCGATCCCCCGCAGCGAGTTCAGCCCGGCACCGGTCATCCGGCAGCCGGTGAACGCGGTGTCGCTGAGCAGCGCGCCCTGCCAGCGGGTGTTGGCCAGGTCCACCCGTTCGAAGCGGGTGTCGGTGCAGTCGGAGTGCGCGAACGTCGCGCCCGGGGCACCCCCGCCGGTGAACGCCGCACCCTCCAGCACCGCCCGTTCCAGGCGCGCCCCGTCCAGACGGCAGTCGATGAGACGCGTGTCCACCAGGTGCGCGTCTCTCAGGTCGGCCCCGCTCAGGTCGCAGCGGGTCCACACGCGCGGCGCACCCGGGTCCTCGGCCAGGGCTTCGCGCAGGTCGAGTTCGGACAGGTCGGCGTCGGTGATCTCGGCGTCGGCGAGAAGTTCGGTACTCACGCCGGGGACTCTAGCCTCCGGCGACGACAGAGCACCGCCGCGTACGGAGGGAGCCCTACCCCTCCCCCGCTGGGCCGCTCAGTCCCGGAGCTTGAGGGCGAGGAACAGGTCGACCCGGTGTTCGAGGCTGCTCAGGTTCCGGCCGGTCAGCTCCTCGACGCGGCCGATGCGGTAGCGCAGGGTGTTGACGTGGACGTGCATGGTGGCCGCGCAGCGCTGCCAGGAACCCGAGTGGGCCAGGAACTGGTCCAACGTCTCCACCAGCTCCGAGCGGTGGTCGCGGTCGTAGTCCACCAGGGGACCCAGGAGGCGCTCGCGATAAGAGGTCTGAACCTCCTCCGGAACCGAGGCCAGCAGGAGTTCGTGCGAGTCGATCTCGGCCCCGGCGATCACCCGGGAGCGGCCCCCGCGCAGCTCGGCCAGGCGGCGGGCGTGGCGGGCCTCCACCGCCGCACCGCGCAGCTCGGCGACGCCCCTGGCGGCCGAGCTCAGGCCGACCGCCAGACGGTAGTCGAGCAGCCCTCCCTCCAGGACGCGGGCGCGGTGGACGAGCTCGGCACGGATCGTCTCGGCGCCGGTGCGGGACCGGTGGTCGGGACCGGCCACCGGGATCACGGCCAGGGCGTCGTTGTCCCCGGTGACGACCGCACCGGGGTGGTCCGCGACGAGTTCGGCGACCACGCGGCGCGCCAGGTCGGGCACGCGCGGCTCGGGCAGCATCATGGCACTCACTACGACGTGCGCGCGGTCGTCGGGCTCGGGACCCTCACCACCACCGGTACCGCGCATGAGGGCAGTGACCTCGTCGAAGCGCTGGGCCGCGAGCAGACGGGGCAGCCCTTCCAGGTGCCGGGCGGTGGTCAGGGACCGCTCCTCGTCCCGGCTGCGCGCCAGGACACCGACGGAGACGAGTTCGGCGACCGACTCGTGCTCCTCCTCGCCCCATGTGGCGTGGTCACCGGTACAGACCAGCAGCCAGCTGGAGAGCGGGTGCGACTCCTTGGTCTGGATCGGAACGACGCTGAGGGTTCGGCCTTCTCCACCCGAGGGGATGCGAATGGTGTGTGGAAAGGCCGACCAGGTCTGGGCCCTGGCCGCGATGTGCTCCCGCTCCTCCGGGGCCAGGGGCGTACCCGAGGAGGCCACGTGACGGCCGCAGGCGGAGATCACCCAGGCGGTGACCCCGGCCTGCTCGGCGGAGGCGGCGAAGGCCTCGGGGAAGTCGGCCCCGGACGCGACCTCGGCCATGAGGCGCCGGTGCCGGTCACGGGTCTCGGCGATGGTGGTGAAGCGCCGCTGGGTGAGGGAGCGCAGCACCTCCTCGGTGACCGAACCGAAGGAGGTTTCGGCGGGGACCTCGATGAGGGGCATCTGGTGGGCCTCGCAGGCCGCGACCAGGTCCGGCGGGATGTCGCCGAGCGCCGTTCCCGCGGCCACGGCCAGGGCGCCGGCGCTGGCGACCGAGGCCACGAACGTCTCGGAGTCCTCGGGGCGGTTGCGCCACATCATCCCGGTCAGGACCATCTCGCCGCCGCGCAGGTAGCGAGCGGGTTCGAGCAGATCAGTGGTGTAGGCCCACCGGACGTCGCGGTGGGCGTGCTCAGCGCCGGCCAAGAACCGCAGGTGCAGTCGTTTGACGGCGATCAGCTCACTGATCTGCATGAACTTCCCTCTGTGTTCGGGTGCGTCGGGTCCCACCAGTGGTGTCTTCGTGCCAGGACACAGTGTGCACCGATGAAAGACCGCCAAGCGACAGGACCGGGTGTCTTTCGCGCTCATACCAAGACCACTTGTAGGAAACAACCAACAGTAGCCGTTCGTTCCATGATCACTTCATGTCATCACTGGCTGGATGGGCGCGGACGGCGAGTGCTGTACTTCACATGACCGCCCCATTAACGAGGGGCCGCCCGAGATCGGCGTGACCAGACCGCACTGCGCAGGACGAGGACGAGCATGGAATTCGTGAGGCCATCCACACTGGTGGAGGCCCTAGAGGCCAGGAGCGCCCACCCCGACGGCGTGCCCATCATGGGCGGTACCGACGTGATGGTGGAGCTGAACTTCGACAAGAGTCGGCCTTCGGCGCTGATCGACTTGACCGGGGTCCCGGAACTGACCGAGTGGGGTGTGGACGGCGACCACACGCGGTTGGGCGCGGGGGTCCCCTACACCCGGATCATCGAGCACCTTTCGGGGAAGGCGCCCGCGCTGGCCAAGGCCTCGCGGTCGGTGGCATCCCCCCAGATCCGCAACCGCGGCACGGTCGGCGGGAACCTGGGCGGGGCCTCCCCCGCCGGTGAGTCCCACCCGCCGCTGCTGGCCACGGACGCCGAGATCGAGCTCGCGTCGGTCCGCGGCACGCGCCGGGTGCGGGCCCGCGACTTCTACCTGTCCCTGCGCACAACCGCCCTGCGCGACGACGAGCTGATCACCGCGATCCTGCTGCCCAACGCGACCGGCCCGCAGCAGTTCGCCAAGATCGGTACCCGCAACGCCATGGTGATCGCGGTGACCTCCTTCTGCCTGGCGCTGGACACCGAGAAGCGGAGGGTGGGGACGGGCGTGGGTTCGGCCGGGCCGACCCCGCTGCGCGCCGAAGCCGCCGAGGAGTTCTTGGAGGCCGAGTTCGACTGGGAGGACGGGCGCCCGCTCTCGGAGGCGGTAGTCCGCCGCTTCGGCGATCTCGTGGCCGCCGCCGCCCGTCCCATCGACGACCAGCGCGGTAGCGCCGACTACCGCAAGCACGCCCTGTCGGTCATGGCTCGCCGAGCGCTGAGCTGGTCCGTCACCGACTACCGGAAGGGGTCCACGCGATGCGCGTGAATTTCAACGTCAACGGCGAGGACGTCACCGCCGACAACGTGTGGCCGGGCGAGAGCCTGCTGTACGTACTGCGTGAGCGTCTGGGACTGCCCGGCAGCAAGAACGCCTGTGAGCAGGGTGAGTGCGGCTCGTGCACGGTCTACTTCGACGGGGTGACCGCCTGTTCGTGCATGATCGCCGCAGGGCAGGCCGAGGGGCACGAGGTGCGCACCGTCGAGGGCCTGGCCGAGGGCGCGGGCAAGGGCAGCGACCGGAAGCTGGGCGTGGTCCAGGAGGCGTTCGTCGAAGCGGGCGCCGTGCAGTGCGGGTTCTGCACTCCGGGTCTGCTGGTGCAGACCGACGACCTGCTGGAGCGCACGGTGGGCGCGGGCGAGGGCGCGCCGGCCGACTCGGAGATCCGTGAGGCTCTGGCGGGCAACCTGTGCCGCTGCACCGGGTACGAGAAGATCATCGACGCCGTGCACCTTGCCGCGGAGCGGCGCGCGGAAGCCGGGAGCCAAGCATGAGCCGGTCCGTAGTCATCGAGGGCGCCCACGTCGTGACCGTGGACGGCCCGGAGTACGCCGACGGCCACGTCGTGGTGCGTGACGGCCGGATCACCGCGGTGGGGTCCGGTCCCGCGCCCAGCGTCGAGGGCCCGGTCGAGCGGGTGGACGGTCGCGGCTGCGTGGCCACACCGGGGCTGGTCAACTCGCACAACCACCTCTACCAGTGGGCGACCCAGGGTCTGTTCGCGGACGGCACGCTGTTCGAGTGGCTGGTGGGCTCCTACGAGATCTGGCACCGGCTCGACGCCGGCGTGGTCTCGGGGACGACCTCCGCGGGGATGGCCCACTTGGCGCTGGCCGGTTGCACGACCGCCTCGGACCACCACTACATCTACCCCTCCGGCCGCGGTGACATCGCCGCCGCCGAGGTCGAGGCCGCCCGGGAGGTCGGGATCCGACTGGACCTGGCCCGCGGGTCGATGGACCGGGGCCACAGTCAGGGCGGTCTGCCGCCGGACAGCGTGGTCGAGACGCTGGAGGGCGCGCTGGCGGCCACCGGCGCTGCGGTCGACGCCCACCACGACTCGTCCTTCGACTCGATGACCCGGATCGCGGTGGCCCCGTGCTCGCCGTTCTCGGTCTCGCGCGAGCTCATGGTCCAAGGCGCCGAGTTGGCCCGGGAGAAGGGCGTGCGGCTGCACACCCACCTGGCCGAGACGGTCGAGGAGGAGCAGCAGTGCCTGGACGAGTTCGGCTGCACCCCCGTGGAGTACGCCGAGAAGCTCGGCTGGCTCGGTGAGGACGTGTGGTTCGCGCACGCAGTGCACCTGTCGGACACCGCGATCTCCCGGATCGCCGCGACCGGTACCGGAATCGCGCACTGCCCGACCTCCAACGCCCGGCTGGGCGCGGGGATCTGCCGGGTGACCGAGCTCCTCGACGCCGGGGCCCGGGTGGGGCTGGGCGTGGACGGCCCGGCCTCCAGTGAGCTGTCCACGATGGCCGGGGAAATGCACCAGGCGCTGCTGATGGCGCGTGCCCGCAAGGGCCCGCAGGCGCTCAGCGCCCGTCAGTCGCTGGAGCTGGCCACCCTGGGCGGTGCCCGGGTACTGGGCCGCGACGCCGAGTTGGGCTCCCTGTCGGTGGGCAAGGTCGGAGACGTCGCCCTGTGGCGCGTGGACGGCTTCGGCTACGACGTGATCGCCGACCCGGTGGTGGCGCTGACCTTCGGACCCACCCCGCCCTTGGAGCGGCTCCTGGTCGGTGGCGACACCGTCGTCGACCGCGGTGAGCTGCGCACCCTGTCCGCCGAGACCGCCGCCGCGCGGGGTCGCGCGGCGCACCGAATTCTCATGCAGGAGGCGAGCCGCTGATGAAGGCCACCACAGACAGCGTGACCACGGACCTGTCCAGCACCACCCGGGACGGGCTGGGCGCCAGCCCGCGCCGCCCCGACGGGACGCTGAAGGTCACCGGCGAGTTCGCCTACTCGTCGGACCTGTGGATGGAGGACATGCTGTGGGGTGCGACCCTGCGCAGTCCCCACCCGCACGCCAAGATCCTGGGCATCGACATCACCGAGGCCCTGAAGGTCGCCGGTGTGTCGGCGGTGCTCACACACGAGGACGTGCCCGGCGAGAAGCGCTACGGCCTGGAGTTCCAGGACCAGCCCGTGCTCGCCTACGACAAGGTGCGCTACAAGGGTGAGGCGGTGGCCGTGGTGGCCGCCGACCACCCCGAGACGGCGCGCCGGGCGATGGAGCGCATCAAGGTCGACTACGAGGTCCTGGACCCGGTCAGCGACTCGCGGCGGGCCGCGCACGACCCCGAGTACCCGCTGGTCCACGAGGAGGGAACCCTCGAGATCCACGAGGAGTACCACCAGGCCGGCAACCGGGTGCGCCACCAGCCGATCCGGACGGGCGACTTCGCCGGGGTGGCGGGGTCGGAGGAGGGCCAGAGGGAGGTGCTCGAGCGCCTGCGCGCCGGGGCCGACGCGGTGGCCACCACCGAGTACGAGGTGGGCATGCAGGACCAGGCCTTCCTCGGCCCCGAGTCGGGGATGGCGGTGCCCGCCGAGGACGGCGGTGTGGACCTGTACGTGGCCACGCAGTGGTTGCACGTGGACCAGAAGCAGATCGGCCCGGCCCTGGGGCTGCCCCAGGACAAGGTGCGCCTGACCCTGGCGGGTGTGGGCGGCGCCTTCGGTGCCCGCGAGGACCTGTCGATGCAGATCCACGCGTGCATGCTGGCGCTGCACACCGGCAAGCCGGTCAAGTTCGTGTACAACCGCGAGGAGTCCTTCTTCGGGCACGTGCACCGGCACCCGGCCAAGATGCGCTACGAGCACGGCGCCAAGGCCGACGGGACGCTGCTGTACGCGACGGCGGAGATCATCGTGGACGGCGGCGCGTACGCGTCGGCGACCCCCGCGGTGGTGGGTGTGGCCTCGTCGCTGGGCGTCGGCCCCTACGAGGTGCCCCACGTGTTGGTGGACGCCTACGGCGTGTACACCACCAACCCGCCGTGCGGCGCGATGCGCGGTTTCGGCGCGGTGCAGGCCTGTTTCGCCTACGAGTCGCAGATGGACAAGCTCGCGGAGCAGCTGGGGATGCACCCGGTCGACGTGCGGTTGAAGAACGCCATGGCACAGGGGTCGCGGATCATCACCGGCCAGGAGATCGACATGCCGCTGCCGATGGCGGAGATGTTGGAGCGGTGCCGTGACCTTCCGATGCCGGTGGAGCGCACCGAGCTGGCGGACCCGACCGACCAGCGCACCCTGCCGGGCGGCGTGGCCGGGACCACCCGCGGTGAGGGCGTGGTGCGGGGTGTCGGCTACGGGTTGGGCCTCAAGAACCTGTGCTTCTCGGAGGGTTTCGACGACTACTCCACGGCCCGGGTCCGCTTGGAGGTCGTGGGCGGTGAGCCGGTGGTGCTGGTGCACACGGCCGCCGCCGAGGTCGGCCAGGGGCTGGTGACGGTCAAGGGCCAGATCGCGCGGTCCGAACTGGGCGTGGAGAAGGTGGTCATCGCACCTTCGGACACGCAGGTGGGTTCGGCCGGTTCCTCCTCGGCCTCCCGGCAGTCGTACATGACCGGCGGCGCGGTGAAAATGGCCTGCGAGTCGGTGCGCGCCTCGGTGTTCGCGCTGGCCCGTGAACGGGGCATCGTCCCGGACGCGATCCCCGACTCCGACCTGTCGATGAGCGGCGGCAAGGTGGTGTCGGAGACCGCGGGGGCCCTGGTGTCCCTGGCCGACCTGCTCGGCGACTCCACGGAGTCGGGCACCGTGATCGAGGAGACCCGCGAGCACCACCACCGGCCGACGGAGATGCTCGACCCCACGCGGGGCCAGGGCATGTCCCACACCCAGTTCGGGATGTGCGTGCACCGCGCGGTGGTGGACGTGGACGTCGACCTGGGCCTGGTGAAGGTGGTGGCCCTGGACGCGGTCCAGGACGTGGGCAAGGTGCTCCACCCGCAGCAGCTGGCCGGGCAGATCCAGGGTGGTTCCACCCAGGGCCTGGGACTGGCGCTGATGGAGGAGATCCAGGTCAAGGACAGTGTGATGCGCAACCCGTCCTTCACCGACTATCTGATCCCGACCATCCTGGACACCCCGCCGATGCGCATCGACGTTCTCGAGCGACCCGACCCGCACGCCCCGTACGGGCTGCGAGGCGCGGGCGAGCCGCCGACGCTGTCGTCGACCCCGGCCATCGTGGCCGCTGTGCGCGACGCGACCAAGCGCCCGCTGACGCACGCGCCGGTGCGGCCCGAGGACATCGTGGGCATCGACCTGTGACCGCTCGCTGACGTTTCTACATCCGTCAACGAATCGCACCATTCCTGGGCGAAAGTCCCGTACCCGGCCCCGAAGAACTGGGTCATGGGTTCACGCTTCGCAGCGGACTGCCCGGCAAGGCCCGGTCTTATGCCCGCTCCACGTGCAGTTTTCCGTCTCCGAGCCGCTCCCGACGACGCCAGGCCCAAGACCCGGATAGAAAGGCGTGTTTCACCTGCCGCCGCAGGATGTGGGCGCCCGACCGCTTGACTCTCACCGGCCAGACAACCAACAACTTAACAGTCCACACAGACAGGCGCAGAGATTCACTGAAATCCACCTATGCACACGCCAACAGCACGCAACCCCTGACCCCGGCGTTTAGCGCGGAGGGGCGGCGCGCGGGCCGCGCAAGCTCCCACGAGGGCAGTGCGAGCACCCGCCGTCCCTCCCCCGAGTCCACCCGCCCCGGATCACCGACGCCCTCGGCCCCGGGGCGGGTGCCCAGGACAGCGTCGTCCTGGCCTACCCACGTTTGACTACGCAAAGTAGCAAACCCCCCACACACGGTGCTTTATTGCCGTGCTCATATCCCTCCAGGAGGGGACGTGACCAAACTCAACGACACCGGCTCGCGGCCGGAACCGCGCACCGGTACGGATCGATCCTGGCTCGACCGCTTCTTCTTCATCAGCGAGCGGAACTCCACCCTCGGGCAGGAGGTCCGCGGCGGCCTGACCACCTTCATGGCGATGGCCTACATCATCGTCCTGAACCCGATCATCCTCAGCAGCGTGCCGGACGTGAACGGCGACTTCCTGTCGCCCGGCCAGCTGACCACCATGACCGCCCTGGCCGCCGGGCTGACCACGATCATGATGGGTGTGATCGGCCGCGCACCCATCGCCTGCGCGGCAGCACTCGGCGTCATGGCGGTGGTCGCCTACCAGGCGGCGCCCGCGATGGCCTGGTCCGAGGTGATGGGCCTGGTCGTCTGGCAGGGCATCGCCATCATCATGATGGTCGTCACCGGGGTGCGCACCGCGGTGATGAACGCGCTCCCGCACAACCTCAAACTGGCCATCGGCGTCGGTATCGGCATGTTCGTGTCGCTGATCGGCCTGTCCAACGCCGGTTTCGTCAGCGGCGGCGACGGCGACAGCCTGCTGCAGATCGGCGCCGCCGGGGACGAGGGCAACCTGCTGGGTTGGCCGGTGCTGGTGTTCGTGTGCGGGCTGATCCTGGCCGGTGTGCTCTTGGCCCGCGGGGTGTCCGGCGCCATCTTCTACGGCATCATCGGCGCCACCGCCCTCGCGGTGTTCGTGCACTACGTGACGGGACTGGACGCCGACGACTGGGGTGGCGGCGTCCCCGAGCTGCCCGCCAGCCCGGTGGCCACTCCCGACTTCGGGCTGCTGTTCCAGGTGGACATGTTCGGCGCCTGGACGACCGCCGGCCCCACCACGGCAGGGGTCATCCTGTTCACCTTGGTGCTGGCCGGGTTCTTCGACGCGGTGGGCACCATCCTGGCCATCGGGAACAAGGCCAACCTCGCCGACGAGAAGGGGCAGATGCCGCGCGTCAACCAGATCCTGGTCACCGACGGCGCCGGGGCCGTGGCGGGCGGTCTGACCAGCTCCTCGGCCACGCTCGTGTTCGTCGAGTCCACCGCCGGGGTGAGCGAGGGGGCCCGGACGGGACTGGCCAGCGTAGTCACCGGTCTGCTCTTCCTCACCGCGATCGTCTTCGCACCGGTATTCTCCATCGTCCCCGCGCAGGCGGCATCGGTGGCGATGGTGTTGGTCGGCGCGATGATGATGACCCAGGTCAAGGCGATCGACTGGTCTGACATCACGGTATCGGTCCCGGCCTTCCTGACCATCGCCATCATGCCGTTCGCCTACGACATCGCCAGCGGCATCGGGATCGGGATCATCGCCCACACGGTGCTGAAGTCAGCCCAGGGCCGGTTCGGCGAGGTCGGCTGGCTGATGTGGGTCCTCAGCGGGGTGTTCACCTTCCACTTCGCGATGCACGCGCTCGGGTTGTAGGGGTGTAGGCCGACGGCGGCCCGCAGAGCAGAGCGCCCAGGTCCGGGCCGCCGCCAACGGACGGCGGCGGCCCGGACCCGTTGGGTCTCCCTCTTGAGTGCGGACACCTCCGGACTGGAGGGCCAACTGCTACCGGCCCCGCCGAAACGACACGGCGGTGGACAGAACCTGCCGGGCGCGGTGGCGGGCGACAGGCAGGACGGGGATGCCAGGTTTTTGACAGGGCGCGCTGGGCCACCTAAGTTGTCAGCGTCAACTTCAGTCGCCTCTCCGGGAAGCCGCCATGGACAGCCGCGTCAACGGCACACCCACGCCCGTTCCAGACGAACCCGAACTCAGCTCCGCCGAACACCTGCGCGAGCGGCTCGGGCTCACTGGCACTAAGATCGCCTGCGGCTCCGGGGTGTGCGGCGCCTGCACGATCCTGGTGGACAGCGCCCCCACCGCCTCCTGCCTCCTGCCCTCCGGCCACCTGACCGGGCGCACGGTCACCACCGTCGAAGGGCTGAACGGGGACCACCCCGTGCAGCGCGCCTTCGCCGCGCACGACGGACTCCAATGCGGCTACTGCACACCCGGCTTCGTCGTGGAGGCCTCCGTGTTCGTGGACGCCTGGCGCGCCGAGCACGGCGACGTCCGCCCCGGACGCGACACCGTTGCCGATGCCCTGGCCGGCCACCTGTGCCGGTGCGGCGCCTACGAGGGGATCTTCTCGGCCGTGGCCGCCGCCTGCGCCGGTGAGTTCGACACCGAACCCGACCGGGACCCACCGCGCTCGGACGCCCCGGCCAAGGTCACCGGGGCCGCGCGGTTCAGCGGCGACGTGACCGCCCCCGGCACCTGGGAAGGGGTGATCGTGCGCTCCACCGTTCCCCACGCCCGTGTCCTCGACGTGCGTCTCGCGGCGTCAGACGGTGAGACGCCCGTCCTGGTCGACCTCCTCGGCGAGGACCGCACCGTGCGCTACGTCGGTCAGCCGATCGCCGCCGTGGCCGGGCCGACGGCGGCGGCCGCGCGCGAGCTCGCCGAAGCCGTGGTGGTGGACCACGACCTCCTGCCCGCCGCGGTCGACCCCGAAGCCGCTCAGGACCCTGGCTCCCCCGCCGTCTACCCCACCCGCGCCGAGCGCGCCGCCGCTCCCGCCTACGGGGAGGCGCCCACCCCGCCGGCCCCCTGGAACGGCAACGTGCGCGGCCCGGGGGTGGTGAGCTGGCGCGGCCCCACCGCGGTCTCCAGGCTGCGCGCCGCCCACCGCCGCAAAGACTCCCTCCTGGTCGCACAGGAGTACACCACCGCCACCCAGGTCCACAGCTCCCTGGAACCGCACGTGAGCGTGGCCTCCTGGGTTGACGGCGACCTGTACCTGCACGTGTCCACCCAGTCGGTGAGCAAGATCGCGGACAAGGCCGCCAAGCGCTGGGGCCTGCCTCGGGAGCGGGTGCACGTGGTGACCGAGTACGTGGGCGGCGCTTTCGGCGCCAAGAACGGGATCACCGCCGACGTCGAGGCCGCCGTGGAGCTGGCCCTGCGGGTCGGTGTTCCTGTGCGGGTGTCTCTGGACCGGGCCGAGGAACTGACTGATGCCGGGCACCGGCCCGGTAACCGGACCCGGGTGGCGCTGCTGGCCGGGCGCGGCGGCGAGTTGCGGGCGCTGAGCGTGGACTCGTACGGCGACGGCGGGGTGTCGGTGGGCTCCAACGTCGCCGCCCTGGCGGCGCTGATGTACGGACGCTCGCCCCGGCGGCTGCGCGATTTCGACGTGGTGACCCACCGCCCCCCGGGTGCACCCATGCGCGGCCCCGGCGGCCCGCCCATGGCGTGGGCCCTGGAGCAGGCCGTGGACACCATGGCCGTGCGGCTGGGCGAGGACCCGCTGTCGCTGCGTCAGCGCTGGGACGGCAACCCCAAGCGGCGGGCCCTGTACGAACGGGTCGCCGACCTGCCGCTGTGGCGGGACCGCCCGCGTGGCGAGCGCTCGGGCCGGTACCGGCGCGGGGTGGGCCTGGCCGCGGCGGGCTGGCCGTACCTGCTCGCTCCCCAGGCGCAGGTGGAGCTCGTGGTGGAGGGCGGATCGCTGGTGGTGCGCTCGGCCACCCAGGACATCGGCACCGGGATCCGGAGCGTGCTCGGTGACGTGGTCGCCGACCGGCTCGGGGTGAGCACGGCGGACCTGCGGGTGGAGATCGGGCAGAGCGCCTCGGTGCACGGCACGGGCTCCTACGGTAGCCGCACCACCGCCTCCATGGGTCCGGCCGCCGCCGACGCCGCCGACCGGCTGCGCGAGGGCCTGCGCGAGCACGCACCGGAGGTGCCCGCCAGCGGGCCGATCCCCGAGCACACGTTCAAGGAGGCGCTGAGCGCCGCCGACGGGCTGAGCGTGGTCGGGGAACGGGCCTTGGACAGGTGGGGGCAGCTGAGTCCGAGCATGGCCGACGACTTCGCGCTCGGGCGCGGCATGAGCGGCGCCGTCCACGTGATGGAGGTGGAGGTCGACACCCTGCTCGGGCGGGTGCAGCCCACCCGCTGTTGGGCGGGGATCGCCGCCGGGCGGATCTACTCCGAACGGCTGGCCCGCAACCAGTGCGAGGGCGCCGTGGTCCAGGGCGTGGGGTATGCGCTGTTCGAGGAGCGGCGCGACGATCCCGCCTCGGGCGTGGTGCTCAGCGACAACCTGGAGGACTACCGGATCCCGGGGTTGGGCGACGTGCCCGAGACCGAGGTGTACTTCCACGAGGAGGGGTTCGAGCACGCGCGCGGCGGCGGGATCGGCCTCGGGGAGGTGTCGGTCGTGGGTGTGGCGGCGGCGTTGGGCAACGCCGTGTACGACGCCACCGGTTGGCGCCCGCACGACCTGCCCATCCGCCCGGACCGACTGATCGGAGGCCCGCGTTGACCACCACACGCCCCACGAACGTGGGAGAGGTGACCCAGGACCTGGCCCGGAGCGGGGCGCGCCTGCGCGCCGGCGGCACCGACCTGACCACCTGCTTGGAGGCGGGCGTGGTCGCGCCCGGCCCCCTCGTCGACCTGCTCGACGTGCCGGATCTGCGCATCACGAGCTGGTCGAAGGACGGGACCTCCCGTATCGGCGCGATGACCAGTGTCGGCGAGCTGAGCGCCGACCCTCGCCTCGCCTCCGCCTATCCGGGGCTGGCCGCCACGGCCGACGGGCTGGCCACGCCGCAGATCCGGGGTACGGCCACGGTGGGCGGCAACCTGCTCCAGCGCAACCGCTGCTCCTACCTGCGCAACCCGGCGTTCGACTGCTTCCAGACCGGCGGTGACGCGTGCCCGGCGCGCTCCGGTGACCACCTGCGCGGCGTGGTGGTGGACCAGGGCCCCTGCGTGGCCCCGCACCCCTCGTCGCTGGCGGTGGCTCTGCTGGCGTACGACGCCACGGTCCAGGTCTACAACGGGCGGGTGTACGAGCTGGGGGTGGCGGATCTCTACGACGGCGCCGATCCGACCCGGGACCACGTGTTGGCCCCGGGGTCGCTGGTGGTGTCGGTGGCCCTGCCCGCGCCGGTTCCCGGTGAGCGCGCCGCCTACCTGCGCGCGACCGGGCGGTCCCGGGCGGAGTGGCCGCTGGTGGAGGCGGTGGTCAGCTTGGCGTGCGCCGATGGCGGCACCGGGCCGGTGACCGGGGCCGCGGTCGCGGTGGGCGGAGTGGCCCGTACCCCGTTGCGGCTGCCCGGTGTGGAGGCGGCCCTGGTCGGGTCGGTACCCGGCCGTGTGACCGGGCCGAGGGTCGCGGGGGCGCTGGAGGACCTCGCTGACCAGTGCTCCCCGCTGCCTGCCACCGGGTACAAGGTCCCCTTGCTCCAGGCGACCGTCCAGGGTGTAATCGAAAGGGCATTGGACGTTCCGGGCCGGTAAGGACTCGGAGCAGGGTCGGGTGGGCCGCCGTGGCGTGGCGGCCCACCCTTGTGTCGGCTCCCATGGCACGAGCCCATAGTCGGCACCGGGCCCGCGGCCCGCATATGGCTGGCGGTGTGCGCTCAGCCGCGCAGGTAGGCCCGGTGGGCCAGTTCGCGGCACACGACCGGGAAGTCCATCCCCGCGGCGGCGGCCGCCATCGGGAACGTGGAGGTCTCGGTCAGGCCGGGGGCGACGTTGGTCTCCAGGAAGATGACCTCGCCGTTCGGATCGACGATGAGGTCGGTCCGGGAGAAGTCGCGCAGCCCCAGGGTCCGGTGGGCGGTCAGGGCCACCTCGGTCGCGGTCGCGACCGCCTCGTCGTCCAGCCGGGCCGGGCAGAAGAAC
This sequence comes from Nocardiopsis oceani, assembly GCF_054777395.1. Taxonomy (NCBI): domain Bacteria; kingdom Bacillati; phylum Actinomycetota; class Actinomycetes; order Streptosporangiales; family Nocardiopsidaceae; genus Nocardiopsis; species Nocardiopsis oceani. The sequence continues at coordinate 90,030 of NZ_BAAHAR010000015.1, read as the reverse complement.
TCGGTGCGCCCCGCAGTGTAACGGGCGGCGTAGTCGTAGACGCCGCCGTCCGGCACGATCTCCACCGGCGGGAGGGCGACGGGCCCCTCGCCGGTGTCGAGCACACCGACCGCCAGCTCGGTGCCCTGGACCTGTTCCTCCACGAGTGCGGAGTCGCTGTAGGCGAAGCAGGAGACCAGGGCCGCCGACAGGTCGTTCACCGAGGCGACCGGGGTGGCGCCGAAGGCGGAGCCGCCGCGGTCGGGCTTGACGAACAGCGGCAGGCCGAGCCGGTCGGCGAGCCGGTCCAGCAGCGCCGGGGCGCCCAGGTCGTGGAAGGCCGACTTGGGCAGAGTGGCGCCGCGCGGCACCCGTGCGCCCTTCTCGGCAAGCAGGGCCTTGGCGGCGGGCTTGGTGTAGGCCAGGCGGCAGGCGTCGGGGCGGGCTCCCACATAGGGCGCCCCGACCAGTTCCAGGACCTCGCGGATCGCCCCGTCCTCGCCCGCGGACCCGTGCAGGACGGGGAAGACCACCTGGGGCGGGTCGGCGGCGAGTCGGTCCAACAGGCCGGAGTCGACGTCGGCGACCTGTACCTCGACGCCGAGTCGGCGCAGGGCTTCGGCGACGCTGCGGCCGGAGTGGACGCTCACCTCGTGTTCGGGGGACAGGCCCCCGGCGAGGACGAGAACCCGGTCAAGGTCAGCCACGGCGCGGACCTCCTTCTCTGCTGCTGTCATGGTGGTGCCCTTACGCGGCGGGGTCAGGGCAGGTCAGGGGTGGGTGCCTGGCTGCCTTCGGTGGGCGGGGAGGACGCGGCGCCGAACGTGTCGCGCAGGTCGATCTCGCCCTCGATCGCTCCGACGAGGCGGCGTACGCCCTCGCGGATCTGATCTGGGGTGGGGTAGCAGAAGCTCAGGCGCATGCTGTCGCGGCCGCGGTCGTCGGCGTAGAAACCGGTACCGGGTACGTAGGCCACCCGCTCGTTGACCGCGCGGGGGAGCATGGCCTTGGCGTCGATGCCCGCGGGGAGGGTGGCCCACACGAAGAACCCGCCCTCGGGTTTGGTCCACGTGCACCCGGCGGGCATCAGCGCCTCCAGGGAGCTGAGCATCGCGTCCCGGCGCTCGCTGTACATCGTGTTGAACACCTTGATCTGTTCCTGCCACGGGAAGGTGTTCAGGTAGCGGCGGACCACGAGCTGGTTGAACGTGGAGTGGCTCAGCATCGCCGACTCCGCGGCCAGGACCAGTTTGGCGCGTACCGCCGCCGGGGCCAGGGCCCAGCCGATGCGCAGGCCCGGGGAGAGGGTCTTGGAGAGCGACCCGAGGTAGATGACGTTGCCGCTGCCCTGCGAGTACAGGGTGGGCTGCGGGTCGCCGTCGTAGCGGAGCAGGCCGTAGGGGTTGTCCTCCAGTACGAGCACGTCGTGGCGCTCGCAGATCTCCATGACCCGGGCGCGGCGCTCGGCCGTCATGGTGATGCCGGCCGGGTTCTGGAAGTTGGGGATCGTGTAGAAGAACTTGACGGTGCGCCCGGCCTTGGCCGCTTCGGTGAGCGAGCGGTCCAGCTCCTCGGGGATGACGCCCTGGTCGTCCATGCCCACGTGCCGGATATCGGCTTGGAAGGCGGCGAAGGTGTTGATCGCGGTGACGTAGGTGGGGGCCTCGGTCAGCACGATGTCGCCGGGGTCGACGAACACGCGCGTAATGAGGTCCAGGGCCTGTTGGGAGCCGACCGTGACGATGACGTCGTCGGGACTGGCCTGGACGCCCTCCAAAGTCATGTAGTCGCAGATCTGCTCCCGCAGGACGGGGTCGCCCTGCGCAGAGCCGTACTGCAGGGCGACAGCGCCCTCTTCGGAGACGACCTCCTTGACCAGGTCGCCGATCTGCTCCAGCGGGAGCGCGGAGACGTTGGGCATACCTCCGGCGAGGGAGACGATCTCCGGCCGGGAGGCGACCGCGAAGAGTGCCCTGACCTCCGATGCGACCATGCCCTGTGCTCGGACCGCGTAGCGGCCGACGTGCGGGTCGACACGCGAACCCTGTTGGCTGGGCTGCTGCTCTCGGTGGTCAGCGGACACGATCCACCTCCGAAGGAAGGACGGTCTTTGGGGACGTCGGGACGGGCCGATCCGGGGATCAACATTGATTCCTGGTTCGACGCCTCGTCGGGCCCCTTGGTTCACCGGGTTACGCGACGGCTGGGCCGTGTGTGCACCCCGGTGCGGCGTTCGGGTTGTGTGAACCGAGTACCTACGCGGTTCAGGAAATGCCCCGAGTGTAGCCCAGTACGGGTCGAACACGTTCGAGCAGGGCTTTCCCGCACCCGTACGACCCCCGCGGGGCGCGGCCGGTCCCGGTTCCTCACCGGGCACGGTACCCAGGGACGTGTTCCGACTCACACGCGGATGACCGGACCATGACGCACTTTTCACCCGGCAGCGGTACGGCCCGGCGGTGTCCACACCGCCGGGCCGTACCGTTTAGTGCGCGGTGGCCCTGGGGGTTCCCCCGATTCCCTCAGGGCCCTAGGGTGCGCTCCGAGGATGCCGCCCTAGCCCGTCGACGCGTCCGCACCGCCCCCCTCACCCCCCTCAAGGCTCGAAGGGCACGGACGTGCCCCGCACCGGTGAACAGCCGCCGTGCCCTCTCTTGCCCGGAGGCCGCCCACCGGTGGGCGGGCCGCGCGGAATCTAGTTGATCCCATCCGCGCGAAGGGAGCAACGGTTGCAACAGGTTGCGAGTCAATTACTAAGGGCATTCAGCCGCGTCCGAAGTGCGAGCTTGGTCCCTCAGGACCCGCACACCGGGCGCCAGGGAACCGGGCAACAGGTCCAGGGGCGACTCGGGGCGGACGACGTGCACGCGCACCTCGTCGGCGAAGCGGTAGGGGCGGCTCTCGATCACCCCGCCCAGGTTGCGCCGTATCCGAGAGAGTTCGGCCCGTACCGTCACCACGTGTTTGTCGGAGCCGAACACGTCACGGGAGAGCTCGGCACCGGAGCGCCCGTCGCGGTGCACGGCCAGAAGCAGAAGCAGCTCGGCGTGGCGCGGGGACAGGTGCTGGACCCACTCGCCGCTGTCACCGGCCACCGACAGTGAGGGTGCGCCGGCCCGGGTCAGGTCCAGGGTGATGGTGGAGGGCGAGGAATGTTTCTCGGGTTGGGGGCGGACCAGCCAACCGCCCGGCAGTGGTTCCAGCGCGCACTCGCCCAGTGCCGGAAGCCAGGCCGTCCCGCCCTCGCAGTGTTTGGGAAGCAGCACCCGCCGCACCGGCTCCATGTGGGCGGCGGCCGCCGTCCACCCAGCGTCGTCCACGACCAAGGCGGGCCGGTCGAGCCCCGCCAGGATCGGCGCGGCCACCGAGCGGAGCCGTTCCAGGTGGGTGTGGTGGATCCCTTGGAGGTGGGCCTCGGCCAATTGGGCCACAGCACTGACCAGGGCCAGGGTGGAGGGATGGACGGTGGAGACCGGGCCGGTGACGTCGATGGCACCCAGCAGGCGCCCGTCGCGGGGGTCGTGCACGGGGGCGCAAGCGCACGTGAGGGCGTGCAGGTTCCGGACGTAGTGCTCCGCGGAGTAGACCTGGACCGGTCGGCCCACCACGAGCGCGGTTCCGATGGCGTTGGTTCCGGTGCTGCCCTCGTTCCAGTAGGCGCCCTCGACCAGGCCGACCCGGTCACCGATCGAGCGGATCCGGTGGGAACCCTCCCGCCAGAGCACCTGTCCCGTGGCGTCGGTCACGAGCATGATGTGCTCGGCGTCCTCGGCCACCGACACCAGGGAGCGGCGGATCAGTGGGAGGACCTCCGCGATCGGGGAGGCGGCGCGGTTGCGTTGGAGCTCGTCGAGCCGGGCCAGCTTGCGTGGCGGTGCGCTGTCCGGGTCGATGCCGAAGCGGCGCATCCGCCCCCAGGAGTCCTCGATCACGGGGCGCAGCGGAGCGGGCGTCGGCCGTCCGGTGAGCAGCGCTTCGTGGACACGGCGGAGCAGGATCGCGTGTTCACGCGGGTCCACCCCGGAGGGCAGGGCCGTGTCCAACGGAGGAAACGTCATGCAGCCCCCCAGTCCTCGTGTTCGTCAGGGAGTTCCCAAGTTTCCTGGTTCAGCCCCGGCTGGGCCAACAGAACCGGGATACACACGAGATTCGGAAGGACTTTCGGTTGTCCGCTTCCGTTTCCTGTGGGACTGCCGGTACGCCGACCGCTCCCTAGCCCTCGGCGGAGTGGCGGGTGAGGGCGAACCACAGCCGCATGCGTTGTTCGGCGTCGGACAGGTCCACGGCCAGGTCCCGCTCGATGCGGCCGATCCGGTAGCGGACGCTGTTGCGGTGAACGCCGAGGTCGACCGCGGCCCGGTCCCAGTTGCCGTGCCGGGCGATCCAGGTGCGCAGCGTCGCGCGCAGGGTGCGGGCCGCTTCGGTGTCCTGGACCAGCGGCCCCAGCAGCTCCCGGCTGAGATCGTCGGCCTCAGCGGGGTCCATGAGCGCCGCGAACGGGTCGGCGTCCTCGTCTGAGAGCAGCGGCGCGCCCACGGCACGGGCACGGACCAGCAGCGCGGCCGCTCTCCGGTCGGCGCCGGGGAGTCCGTCCGAGTGCACCGGTGGGCTGAGCGCCGCAACCCAGCCGTGGGAGCGCAACAGGTCCATGTGCTCGCGGTGGGTCCCCTCACTCCGGCCCGCGAGGACCGCGCGCACGGCGGGAACACCGCCGGCTCCCGCACCGCCCCGGGGTTCCGGTGCGGTGTCGACCAGCGGGGTACCCAGGGGAAGATCCCCGGCCGCGGTGTGGCGGCCTAGGGGAAGAGGGCTGGCCCGCAGGACCCGATAAGCGCCGCGCCCCTTCTTTCCGGCACGGGTGCCGGGGGCGGGGATGCCGGCGAGTTCGGCGAGCAGGGGCTCCGTCCGCTCGTCGAGGCCTCCGTCGAGGACGAGTCCGGTCAGCAGCCGCCCGGGGACGGGCGGTTCTTCGTCGGCCGTGCGGGACAGCAGGTCGAGCAGGGCGGTGGCGGTGCGCAGGACGGCCCGGTCGGTGATTCCCAGGGGCTCGGGGCGGCCCACGAGGACCACGCCCCGTTCCTCCGGTGGCTGGCCCACCGTGTGCAGGAAGACCTCGTCCGCACCGCTGGGCGCCTTGGCGCTGCGCGGACCGGAGGGAGCGACGAGCTTGGTGAGCAGGGAACGCACTTCGGCGCCGAGGTCCGCGGGCGCCCCGGGTGTGCGGTGCGCGGCTGCGGCGGGGTCGGAGGGCTCCAGCGCGGCCCAGCCGTCGAGGGAGTCAGCCAGCACCGCCAGAACGCGCGCCTCGGGCGCGGCCGCGGTGACCGCGCGGGCCAAGGCCTGGTGGGACTCGCCCAGACGGCGCACGTCGCGCAGGTGGCGTTCCTCCAGCTCCTCCCCGACGGCGCGGCTGACCGCGGCGAAGGCGGTGACCCTGGGTACCGCCACGAGTGGCAGGCCCTGGGCGTGGCACTGCTCGACGAGGCGTTCGGGGACGGTCTCGTACACCGGCGCCTCGCCGAAGCCGACGGCGCTGACCCCGGCCTGGACCAAGGAGCGCACGTAGTCGCGTACGCCCGCCGCCGTGTCGGGCAGGTTGACCCCGGCGGTGAGCAGGAGTTCGCCGCCGCGCAGGTACGTGGCGGGTTCGACCATCTCGCTGGCCACGGACCAGGTGATGGCCGGATCGCCCGCGTCGACCACGGTGGTCAGGGCGAGGTCGCGGCGGCCGAGCACCACGCTCAGGGGTACGTCGTGGCTGTCCGTTCCGCCTGAGCTGTCGGCCATGTCCCCCCCTTCCGCTTCCCTGGTGCGCGCACTCCCCCGGTGCGTTTCCCGAACCTTGCCTACACGAGAACACCGGCGCACCCGGTAGATGATTCGCCCAAAGGCCGGTGCGAACTTGTGCGATTCGGCCACTGGAGTGGAGCTTACCGGCTGCTTACGCTGGCCGAAGCACTGTGACCTGCGTCAACGTCGCCGCGGACCGTGTGCCTCATTCCCCGTCTCGCAAGGAGCGTCATGGCCATCGACCTCGTGGTGATCGCCGCTTATCTCCTGGGTATGGTCGGCCTCGGCTGGTGGGGCATGCGCCGCGCCAAGAGCCGGTCCGACTACCTCGTGGCCGGACGCAGCCTGGGCCCGGTGATGTACTCCGGCACCATGGCCGCCATCGTCTTGGGCGGCGCCTCCACCGTCGGCGGGATCGGCCTGGGCTACACCCACGGCATCTCGGGGGCCTGGCTGGTGATCGCCATCGGCACCGGCATCCTGACCCTGCACCTGTTCTTCGCCAAGCGCATCTCCCGGCTGCGCGTCTACACCGTCGCCGAGATGATCGACCTTCGCTACGGCGGCAACTCCCGGGTCGTGTCGGGCCTGGTCATGTGGGGTTACACCTTCATGTTGACGGTGCCCTCCACCCTGGCCTTCTCCACCATCTTCAGCGGCATGTTCGAGCTGCCCCGCGTGGTGGCGATCATCCTGGGCGGTTCCATCGTGGTGCTCTACTCCACGATGGGCGGCATGTGGTCGGTGACCATGACCGACATGGCCCAGTTCGCCATCAAGACCCTCGGACTCCTGCTCATCCTGACCCCCGTCGCCGTGTGGACCGCCGGCGGATTCTCCGGGATGCGGGAGACCCTAGACCCCTCCTACTTCGACCCCGTCGCCATCGGCGGGCAGACCATCCTGACCTACTTCGTCATCTACTCGCTGGGCCTGCTCATCGGCCAGGACATCTGGCAGCGCGTCTTCACCGGCCGCAACCCCAAGGTGGCCAAGGCTGGCGGGATCGGCGCCGGCCTGTACTGCCTGGTCTACGGCGTCTGCGGGGCCCTCATCGGCACCGCCGCGGCCGTGCTCTTCCCGAACCTGGCCAACCCCGACGACTCGTTCACCATGATGGTGGACGCCACCCTTCCGGTGGGCATCGCCGGACTGGTGATCGCCGCCGCCCTGTCCGCGGTGATGTCGACCGCCAGCGGCGCGCTCATCGCCTGCTCCACCGTGACCTCCACCGACCTGTGGCCCGAGGTCAAGCGCCTGTTCGGCCGCGAGACCAAGCCCGAGGACAACACCGAGAAGGACGAGGTCGCCGCCAACCGGGTCTTCACACTGGTACTGGGCCTGGCCACCATCGGTGTGGCCCTGGCGGTGGACAACGTGGTCGCGGCACTGACCGTCGCCTACAACATCCTGGTCGGCGGGCTGCTCGTGGCCATCCTCGGCGGGCTGGTGTGGCGCCGAGGCACCCGCGCCGGCGCGCTGGCCTCCATGTTCGCCGGTTCACTGGCGGTGATCGTCACCATGGTGCTGACCGACATCCTGGCCAACGAGCCGATCTACGTGGGCCTGGGCACCGCCCTTGCGGTCTACGTCGTCGTCAGCCTTTCGACCAAGCCCACCGACCCCGCGGTCCTGGAGACCTGGCGGCGCCGCCTGCGCGGTGAGGACGCCGAGCAGCAGCCCGCCGATGAACGGGAGACCCCCGCCGGGGGCACGACGCCTGCGGACGCGGCTCCCGTAGGCGCCGCGGACGCGTACTCCCCCACCACCCACCGGCACAAGCCATAGCCGCCGACAGCGCCGACCAACCGGTTTCCGCACCGACGACAGGAGAAACAACCAGATGACCACCCCGATCGGACCCACCGACTCCAGCCTCGTCCCGCGCTTCGCGGGCCCGGCGACCTTCGCCCGGCTCCCCCGCATCGACCAGGTCGAGCGCGCCGACGTCGCCGTGATCGGGGTCCCCTTCGACACCGGTGTCTCTTACCGGCCCGGGGCCCGGTTCGGCCCCTCCGCGATCCGCGAGGCCAGCCGTCTGCTCCGCCCCTACCATCCGGGTCTGGACGTGGCCCCGTTCGAACGCCTCCAGGTGGTCGACGGCGGCGACATCGCCGTGAACCCCTACTCGGTCGGGGACGCGGTGGAGACGCTGGACCAGGGTGCCTCGACGTTCGTCGACGCGGGGACCCAGTTGGTCACGCTCGGCGGCGACCACACGATCGCCCTGCCGCTGCTGCGTTCGCTGTACCGCAAGCACGGCCCGATCGCCATGCTGCACTTCGACGCCCACCTGGACACCTGGGACACCTACTTCGGGGAGCCCTACACGCACGGCACCCCGTTCCGCCGGGCCGTGGAGGAGGGCATCCTCGACACCGAGGCGATCGCCCACGTGGGCACCCGCGGCCCGCTGTACGGCAAGCGCGACCTGGAGGACGACCGCCGTTTCGGGTTCGGCATCGTCACCGCCGGCGACGTCCTGCGCAAGGGCGTGGACGAGATCGCCGACGCTCTGCGCCAGCGCATCGGAAACCGGCCGCTGTACGTGTCCGTGGACATCGACGTCCTGGACCCGGCGCACGCCCCCGGGACCGGAACCCCGGAAGCGGGCGGCATCACCAGCCGCGAACTGCTGGAGATCCTGCGCGGCCTGGCCGACCTGAACCTGGTGGGCGCCGACGTGGTGGAGGTCGCGCCCGCCTACGACCACGCCCAGATCACCTCGACGGCCGCCTCGCACGTGGCCTACGACCTGGTCAGCCTGCTGGCCCTGAACCACCAGAAGAAGACGGGGAACTAGATGGGTGGGAGCGCACCGCGCAACGGCGGTGACCTGGTGACCGAGACTCTGACCGCGCTGGGGGCCGGGGTGGCCTTCGGTATCCCGGGCCAGCACGCGCTGGGGCTGTTCGACGCGCTGCGGCGCGCGCCGGAGCTGCGGTTCGTGTCGAGCCGGGTGGAGAACAACGCAGCCTTCGCCGCCGACGGCCACGCGCGCCTGACCGGTGAGGTCACTCCGCTGCTGGTCTCCACCGGTCCCGGTGCGCTGCTCACCTTGGCGTCGTTGCAGGAGTCCCGAGCGGCAAGCGCCCCGGTGCTGGTGATCAGCAGCCAGATCCCGCGGGCGGGTCTGGGCGGCGGCCGCCACGGCTACCTGCACGAGCTGCCGGAGCAGTCGACGAGTTTCACCAACGTCACCAAGTCGGCCGTCACGGTCCGGCACACCTCGCAGATCCCCTCCGCGCTGGCCGAGGCCTGGCGGACCGCCGCCGAGGCGCCCGCGGGCCCGGTGCTGGTGGAGATCCCGCAGGACGTGCTGTTGGAGCCGACCGTCATCCCGCCGGTCCAGGACGTGGACCCCGATCCCGCTCCGCTCGTTCCGCGCGCGGAGCTGATCGACGAGGCCGCGCGCCTGTTGGACGGCGCTCAGCGGCCGGTGGTCCTCGCGGGCGGCGGGGTGAGCCGCTCAGGCGGGCGCAAGGCCCTGCGGGAGCTGGCCGAGGCGCTCCAGGCGCCGGTGGCCACCACCTTCGGCGGCAAGGACGCCTTCCCGTGGGACCACCCGCTCTCGCTCCAGTCGTGGCTCGAGGACCGGTACACCACCGAGTACCTGGAGGGCGCCGACCTGCTCCTGGTCGTGGGTTCGGGGCTGGGCGAGCTGTCCAGCAACTACCACACGCTCGCTCCGAAGGGCCGTGTGGTGCAGGTCGAGGCCGACCTCGGCAAGCTCGAGTCCAATGTCCCGGCGCTGGGGATCCACGGTGACGCCGCGCTGGCCCTGGACGCCCTGGCCCGGCGGGTGGAGAGCCGCCCCGAGGCCCCCGGCGTGGTGGCGGAGGTCGCCGAGGTGCGGGCCAAGGTGGCCGAGCGGCTGGCCGGTCAAAACCTGGCCGCCGAGCAGGACGTGCTGGCCGCCGTGCGCGCGGCGCTGCCCGGCGATGCTCCGAGCTTCTGGGACATGACGGTGCTGGCCTACTGGGCGTGGTCGGCCTGGGACCCGCGCGACGGCCAGGCGCACTCCGCGCAGGGTTCGGGCGGCCTGGGGTACGGCTTCCCCGCCGCCCTCGGCGCGGCCGCCACGGGGCGCGGTCCCGTGTTGGCGGTCTCCGGTGACGGCGGCGCCATGTACTCGATCGCGGAGCTGGCCACCGCCCGCCAGCACGACCTGGACGTGACCTGGCTGATCGTCGACGACGGCGGCTACGGCATCCTGCGCGAGTACATGGAGGGCGCCTTCGGCGAGGCCACCCACACCGAGCTCGCCCGCCCGGACTTCGTGGCGCTGGCCGCCTCCTTCGGGGTCCCGGCGAAGGCCACAACCCCTGAGCGGGTCGAGCAGGACCTGGCAGCGGCCCTGGCCCAGCCGGGTCCGAGCGTGGTCGTGCTGCCGATGCACGTGGGGCTTTTCGCCCCGACCCACCTGGACGGCTGAACGCCCACGTTCCCAGCCTTCCTTTCCGGGGGCGCGCGTCAACGGCGCCGCGCGCCCCCGTTCCCTCCCCTCTTCCCTGATCCCCCTCATCCCCTGAGGAGTCCAGCCGTGTCCCCAACCGCACCCGCACCGAAGGTCACCGAGGTGGAGAGCCACGGGGTCGCCCCGATCCCGGTCGGCGACCAGACCTCCCGGCCCTTCGACCTGTTCCGCCTCACCTTCGGCGGCGCCAACACGTTCGCCACCATCATCCTGGGCACCCTGCCCATCGCCTACGGTCTCGGTTTCGCCGCGGCGGCCACCGCCACCGTGGTCGGAGTGGTGCTCGGTGCGCTCATCCTGTCGCCCATGGCGCTGTTCGGGCCGCGCACCCGCACCAACAACGCGGTCTCCTCCGGGGCGCACTTCGGCGTGGTGGGCCGTTCCCTGGGCTCACTGCTGTCGCTGCTGACCGCCGTCACGTTCTTCTCCATCTCGGTGTGGGTGAGCGGCGACGCCATTGTCGGGGCCGCCGCCCGCCTGGGCTTCGACGGAGGGGACGGGCTGCGCGCGGCCGCCTACGGGGGCATCGCGGTGGCGGTGTTCGTGGTGTGCGTGTACGGCTACCAGTTCATGCTCTTGATCAACAAGGTCGCCGTGGTGGCGGGCAGTGCACTGATGCTGTTGGGCGCGGCCGCCTACGGCGGTGCCTTCGACCCCTCGTTCGCCGGGAGCGGCGACTACATCCTCGGCGGCTTCTGGCCCACCTGGGTGCTCGCCGTGCTCACCATCATGGCCAATCCCGTCTCCTTCGGCGGGTTCCTCGGCGACTGGTCCCGGTACATCCACGCCTCGACCTCCACCCGAGGCATGCTGGCGGCGCCCTTCCTCGCGCAGGTGTGCACGCTGCTGCCGTTCGGCTTCGGCCTGGCCACCGCGACCCTGGTCGCCGACCCGAACCAGTACGTGTCCGGCCTGGCCGCGATGTCACCCCTCTGGTACGCCCTGCCCCTGCTCCTGGTGGCGCTGGTCGGCGGCCTGTCCACCGGCACCACCGCCCTGTACGGGACCGGTCTGGACTTCTCGTCGCTGGTGCCGCGCCTGAACCGGGTGCAGGGCACCGTGGTGGTGGGCTGCCTGGCGCTCGCCCTGGTGTTCGTGGGCACGTTCCTGTTCGACTTCGTCGAGACCATCAACGCCTTCGCGATCCTCATCGTGCTGCTGACGTCGCCGTGGATGGTGATCATGATGCTGGGTTACCTGTTCCGGCGCGGGTTCTACCTGGTGGAGGACCTCCAGGTGTTCAACGAGGGCCGCCGGGGCGGCGCGTACTGGTTCCGGGCCGGCATCAACTGGCGGGCGACGACGGCGTGGCTGCTGGCCGCGCTGACGGGCCTGCTGTTCGCTAACACGCCACTGCTCGTCGGGCCGCTGGGGAACCTGGCCGCGGGCATCGACCTCAGCCTGCCCGCCGCCCTGGTGACCGCCGCGGTCGCCTACCCCGCGGCACTGTTCCTGTTCCCCGAACCGCGCTCCGTGTTCGGGCCAGAGGGACCGCGCCTGGTCCCCGCCCGAGAGGACGAGGACGCCACCGACCCGGCCGCCGGCCACGCCCCGGCCACCGCGGCACGCTGACCCGCACTGACATCCACGCCCCTCCCACACGCACGCACCGACCCGCAGCACACGAAGGACATCTCATGAGCAGCCACGCTCCCCTGCACAGCCTGGTCGACGGCAAGCCCCTGCACCCCGGGGGCGGCCGGACCCTGACCCTGGTCGATCCGACCGACGAACAGGTGACCGGGCTCGCCGGGATCTGCGGGCCCACCGAGGTGGACTCCGCCATGGACTCCGCCCTCCGGGCCTTCCGGTCCTGGCGACGGTCCACCCCGGGCCAGCGCCAGGAGGCCCTCCTCGCGATCGCCGACGCCCTGGCCGCGCGGGCCGGGGAGTTCGCCGACGCCGAGTGCCGCGAGACCGGCAAGCCGCGCGCCTCCGTGCTGGCCGAGGAGATCCCCTTCTGCGTGGACACCCTGCGCTTCTTCGCCGGGTCCGCCCGCCACCTGGAGGGCAAGGCCGCCGCCGAGTACGCCGTCGACCGCACCTCGTGGATCCGCCGCGAACCGGTGGGGGTGTGCCTGGGCATCACCCCGTGGAATTATCCGCTCATGATGGCGGTGTGGAAGATCGGCCCGGCGCTGGCCGCGGGCAACACCGTGGTGCTCAAGCCCGCGGAGACCACACCGGCCACCACGGTCATGCTCGCCGAGACCGCCGCAGAGGTCCTGCCCCCGGGCGTGCTCAACACGGTGGTGGGTGACCGGGACACCGGGCGCCTCCTGGTGGAGCACCCGGCCGCGCGTCTGGTGTCGGTCACCGGCTCCACGCGGGCCGGGTCTCAGGTGGCCCGGTCCGCGGCCGACGACCTCAAGCAGCTGCACCTGGAACTGGGCGGCAACGCCCCGGCGCTGGTGTTCGACGACGCGGACGTGGCCGCCACCGCCGCCGGTGTGGTGGCCGGTGGCTTCCTCAACGCGGGCCAGGACTGCACCGCCGCGACCAGGGTGATCGTTCAGGACTCGCTGCACGACGCGTTCGTGGCCGAACTGTCCCGCCAGGCCGCCCAGCAGGTCACCGGGCGCTCCAGCACGCAGGAGAGCGACTTCGGTCCGCTCAACAACGCCGACCAGTTCGCCCGGGTCACCGGACTGCTGGAGCGCCTGCCCGCGCACGCACGGGTGGAGACCGGCGGGCACCGGGTCGGCGAGAGCGGGTACTTCCTGGCCCCGACGGTCGTCTCCGGGCTGCGCGCCGACGACGAGATCGTGCTCGAGGAGGTGTTCGGGCCGGTGGTGACCGTGCAGCGGTTCACCGACGAGGCCGACGCCGTGGATCTGGCCAACGGGGTGGAGCAGGGCCTGGCGTCCTCGGTGTGGACCCGCGACCACGGGCGGGCCCTGCGGGTGAGCGCCGAACTGGACTTCGGCGCGGTCTGGGTGAACACCCACGGCGACCTGCTGTCGGAGATGCCGCACGGCGGGTTCAAGCGTTCGGGCTACGGCAAGGACCTGTCCGCCTACAGCCTGGAGGACTACACGCGGGTCAAGCACGTGATGAGCGCGCTGGACTGATCCCGGCGGCGCCGCGCGTGCTCACCCCGGCAGGCCCGCCCTCAACCGACTCGCTGCACGCGCGGTCTTTCTCCTAGGGACCGCAAGTGGGACCAGGTGAGTTCGGTGACGTGTCCGGCCATGGCGTCGGGGGTTTCCTCGGGGTGCTCCAGCAGCCAGTCGGTGAAGGCGTCGGCCGTGCTCACCGCCACGCGGGCGAGCAGCTGGGCGTCCTTGGCGGCGAGGGCGCCGTAGTCGTCGCCGGTGCAGCTGGTGATGAGTGCGGCGACCTCGGCGGTGACACGGTCGCGCATGCGGGTGGTCTCACCCTCGAACGGTTCTCCCTGCACGGCCGCGCGCCGGTAGAGGACGGTCCAGCTCTCCCGGTTGTCGACGACAAAGGTGAAGAAGGCCTGCATCCCCCGCCGCAGCGGGTCGTCGCCGATCGGGGCCAGGGGGTCGTGTACGGCGGTGCGGATCGCATCGACGAGGCGTTCCATTTCCCGGCGCACACAGGCGGTGAAGATTCCTTCCTTGGAGCCGAGGTAGTGGTAGACGGTCGGTTTGGAGAGACCGGCCGTCTCCGCGATCTCCTCCACGCTGACCGTGTGGTAGTCGCCCCGGGAGAACGCGGTGACGGCGGCGTCGATCAGTTGCTGTTCCCTGACGCGACGCGGGAGTCTGCGCTGTTTGGTCTTCACGGGAACCGACACTAGTGGGATCGGTGGCTTTGGCCAGAGGCCGTCGGACCTGAGTTCTCCGGCCGGATTCCCGTGTTCGCGACCGCGTGGCGCGTGACCTGTGCGACCGCGAACCGAGCCGAATTCGGTGCGTGACGCATCCCACGCCATAGGGAGTTTGAGCGGGCGGATTCCGCACGGAGGTGCGCGGAATCCGCCCCCCGTTTGTCACGCAGGTGCGCCCCGCAGTTCGAGCGTGCAGCATTTGGCCCCGCCGCCGGCCTTGCGCAGTTCGTCGAGTTCCACCGGGTGGACCTCGAAACCCGAGCTGCGCAGTCTGTCCGCGAGCTCGGTGGCTTCGGCGGCGATGACGACGTTGCGGCCGTCGCTGACCGCGTTGAGGCCGAGGACCGCGGCGTCCTCCTCCGTGGCCAGGAGCGCGTCGGGGTAGAGCGAGCGCAGCACTCTGCGGCTGCCCTCGGTGAAGGCGCCCGGGTAGTACGCGACCTGGTCTCCGGAGAGCGCGAACAGCGCGGTGTCCAGGTGGTAGAAGCGCGGATCCGCCAGCTGCAGGGTCACGACCGGGCGGCCCAGGAGCCGTTCTGCCTCCTGGTGGGCGGCGGCCTCGGTACGGAAGCCCGTCGCGGCCAGGATGGCCTCGTCGAGGGTGATGAAGTCCCCCTCCCCCTCGTTGACGTGCTTGGGCTCCAGGGTCTCGTCATAGCCCGCCTTGCGGAACCAGTCCAAGTAGGCAGGACCCTCCGGAGTACGTTCGGCGCTGGCGAACCGCGCACCGTAGACGCGCCCGTCCACGACCAGTGCGCCGTTGGCCGCGAAGACCATGTCGGGCAGCCCCTCGATCGGCGTGATCTCGCTGACCCGGTGGCTGAGCGACCGGTAGAGGTCCCGGAGTCCCTCCCACTGCCGGATCGCGCGGTCGCGGTCGACGCCCGCGGCCGGGTCCATCCAGGGATTGATCGCGTATTCCACCGCGAAGTAGGTGGGGCGGCACATCAGAAAGTGCCGGGGCGTCACCGCTGCCGAGTCGACAGGTCGAACCATGGAACCTCCCCTTTGAGGCGCACCGAAGACCGGTAGGCCCGCGGTGGTACAGACATTTACCATCCGGGGTTTCCGGACGGACAAAAGTGGGATACCCGCACGGAAGCCGCGCCAATATAGGCTTTTCCATAAAGTGGGAGGGGGAGGTCGGGCGTTCACGCGCGGCGCACAGGACCGTCGTCACGGCGCTCACGGCAGGACGCCCGCACACCGGCCAGGGGCACGGGCACCCCACGGAACCGACCGACCGGCCGGTATTGCTAGGGTCACTGCATTCCGTGATTGGAGACCTCCCATGAGTACCAACGTCAAGGCGGCCGTCTTCCACGAGACCGGCGCGCCCCCCGAGATCCGCGACGTCGTCCTGCCCGACCCCGGCCCCGGACAGGTGCGGGTCCGGATGGTCGCGGCGGGCGTGTGCCACTCCGACCTCTCGCTGTCCGACGGGACGCTGCACCAGACCTGGCCCGCGGTCCTCGGACACGAGGGTGCCGGCACCGTCGAGGCGATCGGTCCCGACGTCACCGAGGTGGTGCCCGGACAACAGGTCATCCTGAACTGGGCTCCGCCCTGCCGTGCCTGCTGGTTCTGTGAACAGGGCGAGCCGTACCTGTGCGAGCACGCCCTCGACCGCACCGTCACCCCCTACGCCGAACTGACCGACGGCACCCCCGTCTACCCGGGGCTCAACACCGGAGCCTTCGCCGAGGCCACGGTCGTCCCGGCGAGCGCGGTCGTACCGCTGCCGGACGGGATCGATCCCGCGGTCGCCGCGGTACTGGGGTGCGCGGTACTCACCGGTTGGGGTGCCGTGAACAACGCCGCCGAACTGCGCTCCGGCCAGTCCGCCCTGGTCCTGGGCCTGGGCGGCGTGGGGCTGTCCCTCCTGCAGGCCGCCCGGCTCGCCGGGGCCGACCCGCTGATCGCCGTGGACACCTCCCCGGACAAGGAGGAGCTGGCCCGGTCCCTGGGCGCCACCGACTACCTGGTCTCCGACCCGTCCCTGCACAAGTCGGTGCGGGGACTCACCGGCGGACGCGGGGTCGACCACGCCTTCGAGGTGGTCGGCAAGGCCCAGGTCGTGCGATCCGCCTGGAACTCGACCCGGCGGGGCGGGACGGTGACGGTCGTGGGTGTGGGTTCGGCCAAGGACGAGGTGTCCTTCAACTCCCTGGAACTGTTCCACCAGGCCCGGACGCTCCAGGGGTGCGTCTACGGGTCCAGCGACCCGGCCCGGGACATCCCGGTACTCGCCGAGTCGGTCCGTTCGGGCGACATCCGGCTCGCCGCCATGGTCACCGACGAGATCCCGCTGGAGGGGGTCCCCGACGCCTTCGAGCGCATGCGCCAGGGCAAGGGCGGCCGGTCACTGGTGCGCTTCGGCGCCTGAGGGGTGGGTTCCGACATCGGGGCCCTTTCCGAGCGTGGGCGGCACGGCCTCCACCGGGGCGCCGCCCGCCCCGCACCCGTTTGTCACACCCTGACAAATGATGTGGCACAGAGCACACAACACTCTTGCCGTGGAGACCGCGCCGGTGCACAGTCGTCACGATGGCGCACGCTGTGCCCGAGGTGGCACGGACAACCCCCGAGGAGATCCCCATGAGCAGCGGAGCCGACCAAGCCGACGCCGTCGTCGTCGGAGCAGGGCTGGCCGGCCTGGCCGCCGCGGCCGAGCTGGCCGACGCCGGGAAACGGGTGATCCTGCTGGACCAGGAACCCGAACAGTCCCTGGGCGGACAGGCGTTCTGGTCCTTCGGCGGGCTGTTCTTCGTGGACTCGCCCGAACAGCGCCGCATGGGCATCAAGGACTCCAAGGAGCTGGCCCTCCAGGACTGGATGGGCACCGCCGCCTTCGACCGGCCCGAGGACGAGTGGCCGCGCAAGTGGGCCGAGGCCTACGTCGACTTCGCCGCCGGTGAGAAGTACTCCTGGCTGCGCCAGCAGGGCCTCAAGGTCTTCCCCGTGGTGGGATGGGCCGAACGCGGCGGCTACCTGGCCAACGGGCACGGCAACTCGGTGCCGCGCTTCCACATCACCTGGGGCACCGGCCCCGGCGTGGTCGCGCCCTTCGAGCGCCGGGTCCGCGCCGCCGCCGAACGCGGCCTGATCGACCTGCGCTTCCGCCACCGCGTGGACGAACTGGTCGTGACCAAGGGCACGGTCACCGGTGTGCGGGGCACGGTTCTGGCGCCGAGCGGCATCGAGCGGGGCCAGGCCAGCAACCGGGACGCCGTAGGAGACTTCGAGGTCGGGGCGCAGGCCGTCATCGTGACTGCGGGCGGCATCGGCGCCAACCACGACCTGGTCCGCCAGAACTGGCCCGAGCGGCTGGGCACGGCGCCCGAGCACATGCTGTCGGGGGTCCCCGCGCACGTGGACGGCCGGATGCTGGGCATCACGGAGAAGGCCGGGGGCGGGATCATCAACCGCGACCGGATGTGGCACTACACCGAGGGGATCCAGAACTGGGACCCCATCTGGGAGAAGCACGGTATCCGGATCCTGCCCGGCCCCTCCTCGCTGTGGCTGGACGCGACCGGTAAGCGGCTGCCCGCGCCGTACTTCCCGGGCTTCGACACCCTGGGCACGCTCGACCACATCATGAAGAGCGGACACGAGTACACGTGGTTCGTGCTCTCACAGAAGATCATTGAGAAGGAGTTCGGGCTCTCCGGGTCCGAGCAGAACCCCGACCTGACCGGCAAGGACATCAAGCTCGTCCTCAAGCGCGTCCTGCCCGGCGCCCCGGGTCCGGTGGAGGCCTTCAAGGAGCACGGCGCCGACTTCGTGGTCGCGGACAAACTGCCGGAGCTGATCCGCAAGATGCGGGAGATCTCCGGCGACGACGCGCTGGACGCCGACACCGTGACCCGCGAGGTGGTGGCCCGGGACCGGGAGATGGCCAACACCTTCACCAAGGACCTGCAGGTCATGGCGATCCATGGGGCCCGCAACTACAAGGGCGACAAGATCGCCCGGGTGGCGTCACCGCACCAGATCCTGGACCCGAAGTCGGGTCCGCTGATCGCGGTGCGCCTGCACATCCTCACCCGCAAGACCCTGGGCGGGCTACACACCGACCTGGACTCCCGCGTGCTGCGCGCGGACGGCACCCCGCTGCCCGGGGTGTACGCGGCCGGTGAGGTCGCCGGGTTCGGCGGCGGCGGTGTGCACGGGTACCGCTCCCTGGAGGGCACGTTCCTCGGCGGGTGCATCTTCTCCGGCAGGACGGCGGGCAGGGCCGCCGCCGCAGCACTCGGATAGGGAGTAGGCACGGTATCCGCGGGGGGATGGGACGAGCTCGGTCCGATCCCCCCGCGAATGCCGGTTCCGGGCATTCCCAAGAGACGAAACAGGTAGTCACATACTCGCGAATTGCATGATTCCCGACCTGCGGCCCTCAGGGCTCCACCATGCTGGTCTCCATGCAAGCAAGGAGGCAAGATGAGTGTCATGGCTATCGGCAAGTCGGACCTGGGACCTGCACCGCTCACGGTGGACGACCTTCAACGCACGCCGGACGACGGACGGCGCTACGAGCTGGTCGACGGGAGGCTTGACGTGTCTCCCGCACCCGTGTTCTTGCACAGCCGCGTCGAGACCCGGCTCAGCACTCACCTGGGCAACATCGCGCCAGTGGAGTGCGAGGTCGTCACCGGCCCCGGCATCAACTTCAACGCTGACAAGACCCATCACCGCATCCCGGATCTGGTGGTCATCCGAGCCGAGGACGCTGAGAGTCCGTACTTGACCAAACCCCCGCTGCTGGCGGTGGAGGTGGTCTCCCCTGAGAGTGTCCTGCGGGATCACCACACCAAACGCCACGAGTACGCGGAGTTCGGCATAGCCTCGTACTGGGTAATCACTCCCGACCCCAACGAACCGAGCGTCATCGAGATGCGATTGAAGGACGGTGAGTACACCGAGGTGGCCGCCGCCTTCGGCGAGGACGTGCTGGACACCGAACTGCCCTTCCCCGTACGGGTTGCTCCCCAGTGGCTGCTGCGTACCGACGGTGACTGGCGTCGGCACATCGGGGGCCCCACGGAGGTCGATAATGCAGAAGCGACGGAGAAGGCGGAAAGGCCGGAGAAGCCGGAGAGCACCGCATAACGCGCACGGCCGCAGAAGCACGGAGCCGGGTGTCCCCCTCGGGCACCCGGCTCCGTTATGTCTGGTCCGGTTCCTCCTCCGGGCCCTCGCTCCCGGCGGCGGGTTCGTCGGCCTCGGCCTTGCGGGGCCGCCCCCTCTTGGGGATGCCTCCGGCGTCCTTGGGCATCCGGCCCGCGTCGTCCAGGGCGCGGCGCAGCAGGTACTCGATCTGGGCGTTGGTACTGCGCAGTTCGTTCCCGGCCCAGCGCGCGAGCGCGTCGTGGACGGCGGGGTCGAGTCGCAGCAGTACCTTCTTGCGCTCGGGCACGGCACCTCACCCGGGTCTACTGGTACAGGGTCCCGGTGTTGACGACGGGACTGGCTGGGCGGTCCGAACAGAGCACCACGAGCAGGTTGCTGACCATGGCGGCCTTGCGCTCCTCGTCGAGGTCGACCACGTCCTCGTCCGAGAGGCGTTCCAGGGCGCGGTCGACCAGGCTGACGGCGCCCTCGACGATCTCGGCGCGGGCGGCGATCATGGCGCTGGCCTGCTGGCGCTGCAGCATCGCCTGGGCGATCTCGGGCGCGTAGGCCAGGTGGGTGAACCGGGACTCCACGATCTTCACGCCCGCCGCGTCGACCCGTTCTGCGACCTCCTTGGAGAGCTGCTCGGTGATGGCGTCGGCGCTGTCGCGCAGGGAGAGGTCGGTGCTCTCGCCGTAGGAGTCGTAGGGGTACTTGCCCGCGATGTGGCGGACCGCGGCCTCGGTCTGGGTGGAGACGAACTGGATGAAGTCGTCGACCTCGAAGGAGGCCCGCGCGGTGTCCTCCACCTGCCAGACGACGACGGCCGCGATCTCGATCGGGCTGCCGGAGGCGTCGTTGACCTTCATGACGGAGGTCTCGTGGTTGCGGATCCGGGTGGAGATCGCCCTGCGCACGGTGAGCGGGTTGACCCAGCGCAGGCCGTCGGTGCGGATGGTGCCGACGTAGCGGCCGAAGAACTGTACGACCTGGGCCTCGTTGGGCGCGACCATCGTCAGCCCGAAGGCCAGGACGAGGCCCACGGCGGCCAGCACGACCCCGATCACGACCGTGAAACCGGGGAACCCGGCCAGGGGCAGGAACGCGATCCCAGCGCCGACCAGGAACAGCGCGACGGAGACGGCGAACATGGGTATCCCGCCAGAGCCGAAGGCCACGCGCTCGCGGTACTGGGGTGCGGGCCTGGTGACACTCGAAGCGTCGCTCATCTGCCTTCCGTCCTCTTGGGGTGCCACCCGTTCAGGTGATGACTTGAGCATAGCATTGTGATATCACTTTTAATAGTCGGCCCACCCTCAGGGCCCCGATCGAGAGGAGAGGTGGCCGGGATGAGCACCGACGCTCTGCGCCTGCGACCGCCCAACCACCGAGTGAACCGGCGTGCCATCTGGTGGTGGACGGCGCAGTCCGCGGCCGTGACGGTCGTCCTCACCGTGGTCCCCGCCGTGCCCGCCCTGATCTGGGAACCGGTGCGGTTCTGGTTCCTGCTCGCGGCCGGAGTCCTGGGCGGGATCGGGGTACTGATCACCGTGGTGATGCCGCAGTGGCGTTACCGGGTCCACCGCTGGGAAGTCACCGACACCGCCGTCTACACCTCCAGCGGGTGGGTCTGGCAGGAGTGGCGGGTCGCCCCGATGTCGCGCATCCAGACCGTCGACACGGCGCGCGGACCGCTACAGAGAGCGTTCGGCCTGTCGAGCGTGACGGTCACGACCGCCTCGGCCGCGGGCCCGATCGAGATCAGCGGCCTGGGCCACCAGCTGGCGACCGAGGTGGCCGACCAGCTCACCGACAGCACCCAGGCCGTACCGGGGGACGCAACGTGAGCTCCAACGACGACCACCGCCCCGACAAGGACCAACGCCCCGAAGAAGGGCATCAGCCGGAGGAGGGCCGCCGCCCACAACCCGAGTCGGCGGCCGAGGCAAAGGCCCCCGCACAGCCGGATCCACCTGTGGCCGACGAGGCTTCCGGGGACGCCTCCGCAGACGCTCCGGAGGCCGCAGACGCCCCGGAGGCCGCTGTCCCCGCGGATGCTCCCGCGGACACCGACCCCGAGGGCGACTGGGAGGGGCTGAACGCACTCAGCGTGTGGGCCAACACCGCCGTGGTGTCGGTGTTCGCGGTGCCGACCGCCATCGTCGCGACCGTTCTCCTGGCCCTCGACATCGGCGACGAGATCTCCGCGCTGTGGGCGCTGCTTCCGCTGCCCGCCATGCTCGCCTTCATCGGCGTGATGACCTACATCGACCTGATCCGGCTGCGCGCCGTCCGGTACCGGGTCACCGCCGAACGCATGGAGATGCGCTCGGGCGTCATCGCCAAGGCCTACCGCTCCATCCCGCGCGAACGCGTACGCAGCGTGGACGTGGCCGCCCCGATCTACGTACGGATCTTCGGCCTGTGCTCGGTGACGGTGGGAACCGGCGAGTCCGCCGGAGCCGGCGGCACGGACCAGCTGCAGCTGCTATTCGTGACGGCGGAGCAGGGCGAGCAGCTGCGCCGTGAACTCCTGCGCCGGACCGCGCCGACCGCGGACTCCCCGGACGGGGCGGAGCAGGAGGACGCGGTCGGCGGCGAGACCGAACTGGTCCGGCTGAACCCGCGCTGGTTC
Source organism: Nocardiopsis oceani (assembly GCF_054777395.1). Taxonomy (NCBI): domain Bacteria; kingdom Bacillati; phylum Actinomycetota; class Actinomycetes; order Streptosporangiales; family Nocardiopsidaceae; genus Nocardiopsis; species Nocardiopsis oceani. Next base: position 68,238 of record NZ_BAAHAR010000015.1, on the reverse strand, counting down.
GCCTACGCGCCCGCCACCACCGCGACCTTCGGCATCGGGCTCGGTGTGATCGCCACCCTGATCGGTATCAACGCGCAGAGCGGCGGGCACGGTTGGCGGTGGATCTCCGAACAGGCCGACCTGCCCAGCGGCCAGGAGATGTCCAGCTTCGTGATGGGCCAACTGCTGTTGGTCGTCCCGCTGGCCCTGCTGGGCCTGATGCTGTCCGGCGTGGTCGTCCTGGTCCTCGCAGCGGTGGAGACCTGGTGGGACTACCGGCTCGTCCGGGAGTCCGACGGTACGGTGCGGCTGCGCCGTGGACTGCTGACCAACGTGTCGCTCTCGGTGGAGGGCCGCCGCCTCAACGGTGTGGTCCTGCACGAGCCGTTCGTGCTGCGCTCGGTGCGCGGGGCGTCCATCCGGGCGGTGGCGACAGGGCTGTCCGCGGGCGATGCGCAGAAGACCGCGGCCAAGAGCCGCCTGTCCCCCGCCATGCCCCGGACGCGCGCCCGCGAGCTGGGGGCCGCCCTGATGCGCGAGCCCGAGTCCGCGCTGGAAGTGCCGCTGGCCCGGCACCCGAAGGCGGCGCTGCGCCGCCGTTTCACCCGCGCCACGGTCGTCTCCCTCACGGCCTTCGCCCTGGCCGGCGGGCTCACGTGGTTGCAGCAGCGGGCCACCCAGGCCTGGTGGGACGGGTTCCGCCAGGCGGAGGAGCAGTTCATGCCGGTCCCGCTGTTCGCCCCGGCCACCGAGTCCACCCCGGGCTGGGGCTGGTTCTTGGTGGCGCTGCTGTTCACCGCCGTTGCGTTCTGGTACGCGGTCGGCTCCTACCGGGGCCTGGGCCACGGCCTGCACCCGAAGTACCTGGTGGTCCGCAGGGGCATGGGGGTCCGCGACACCGTCACCCTGGAGCGCTCGTCGGTGATCGGCTGGCGCATCACCCGCTCGCCGTTCCAGCGCAGGCTCGGGCTGGCCAACGTGTCGGCGACCACGGCCTCCGGCAGCGGCATGTACACCGCGGGGGACGTCGGGTTGGGCCAGGGCCTGGGGTGGGCGGACGAGGCCGTCCCCGAGCTCCTCGCGCCCTTCCTGGATCGCCCTGAGGGGGCCGACAAGCCGGAGCGCCCGTCCGCGCTTCCCTGAGTCTCCCTCGGACGAGCATCCCTTGAGCGCGCCCCATTGAAGGGCGGGACCGGTGCGGCAGAGGTCGGGGCGGCGCCCCAGGGGCGGGCCACACACGGACGCGAAACCCCTTCGGCCGCGGCGAACGCGGCGGGAGGGGTTTCGCGGGTTCAGGACGGTGCCGGCTCCGGCCCTGCTTCAGCGGACGGGGTTGTCGAAGATGGGCTCGCCGTCGACGCGCAGTCCGCTGGTGTGCGTCAGCGCCATCTCCACCATGGGGTAGATCTCGAACAGGCGCCGCATGCCGAGGGCGTCGAGTACCCGCGCGGCGATGGGAGAGGCCTCGGCGAGGACCACGTGTCGGCCCTGCCGGGTCAGCACCTGGTAGGCGGCGACCAGGGCGCGTACGCCGCTGGCGTCGAAGAAGCCGAGGCCGGACATGTCCACGACCAGGCAGTCGCACCGGGAGGCCTCTGCTGCCTGGAGCAGCCGATCACGGAGGTGGTCGGCGGTGGCCAGATCCACTTCGCCGTGGACGCGTACCACCGTCACTCCCGTACAGGGGAAACGCTCCCGGGCCGAGAACAGGGCATCCTTCGCCACTCGTCCACCTCTCACCGGACGTAACCTTTCCACTACGCAACCGCGTACGAGATCGTAACCTCTCCAGTGAGGTTCCGGGAGGCTTTCCGTGAGAAAACCCGACGAATTCTCGCTGCAGAGGTTTCACGGGCGCCCTGGGTGCCACTGCCCACGGTGTTCTTCCGCGATCCCGTCCGGGCCCCGTACACACAGGGCCCGCACCCCTCTCTCTCGGACACTCCCGAACACCCACCCGCACCGTGCGTTCCGCGCGCCCGTGCGGTAAAAGCGGTACTTGGACACCCGTGTGACGGCCGGTGCCCCGGTTCCCCCTGGGGAACGGGGGCCGCCGACCGACCCCAGGGACACGCAGAGAGCGAAGGGAGGGAGCGGTCCGCCCGCTGCCGCGCAGACGGACGGCCGCGAACCCGATGACCGAAACCGCTGACACCCAGCCCGGCTGGTTCTCCCCCGAAGAGTTGGAGAGCGTCCGCGCCCGCATGCCCGTGCTCTATGTCCAGGCGGTGCCCGTCCGGGTGGACGAGTCCGGGTCGGTGACCCACGTGGGCCTGCTCATGCGCGCCGACCCCGACGGCACCTTCAACCGGTCGGTGGTCTCCGGTCGGGTCCTCTACCACGAGCGGGTCCGGGACGCGCTCGTGCGCCACCTGGAGAAGGACCTGGGTCCGGTCGCGCTGCCCCGCATCCCCAGCTCTCCCCAACCGTTCACGGTCGCCGAGTACTTCCCCACCCCGGGCATCACCCCGTTCCACGACCCCCGCCAGCACGCAGTGGCCATGGCCTACGTCGTGCCGGTGAGCGGTGACTGCCAGCCCCGCCAGGACGCCCTGGACCTGGTGTGGTTCACCCCCGATGAGGCCACCAGCCCGCAGGTGCGCGAGGACATGCCCGGCGGTCAGGGCATCCTGGTCCGGCAGGCCCTCGCTTTCGTCGGCCACGCGCCCTAACCCCGGACGCGCACCGGGCCCGCAGACCCCCCCGGGCCCAACGGAAGCCCGGGCCCCGCGGCCGTCCCTCGGCCGCGGGGCCTGCTCACGTGCATCGGAGCCCGGGTACCCGGCGCTCAGGGCCTAGGCTGTCAACCATGCTCGACTCCCTCGTCGCCGATGTCCTCGCCCTGGTCCCTGAGGCCCCCACCGAAGGCCCCGCCCGTGTGGTGCTCGGGCTGACCGGCGCCCCCGCGGCGGGAAAGTCCACCCTGGCGCGCTACCTGGTGCGTGTGGTGGACCAGCGGTCGGGCCGCCCGGGTACCGCCGGGTACCTGCCCATGGACGGATTCCACCTGTCCAACGCCCAGCTGAACCGGCTGGGCCGCCGGAACCGCAAGGGTGCCCCGGACACCTTCGACGCGCACGGATACGTGGCCATGGTGCGGCGGCTGCTCACCGAGACGGACCACGCGGTCTACGTCCCCGACTACGACCGCAGGCTGCACGAGCCGATCGCCGCCCAGCACGTGGTGGAACCGCACACCCGACTTGTCGTGACCGAGGGCAACTACCTCGCCAGTGACGAGGAGCCCTGGGCACGGCTCCGAGGGCTGATCACGGAGCTGTGGTATGTCGAGGCCGAGGACCGAGTGCGTGAACGCCGCCTGCAGCGGCGCCAGATGGCCGGCGGGGCGAGCGTGAGCGCCGCCAAGGAGTGGGTTGCGCGCAGCGACCGGCCCAACGGGGAGTTCGTGAAGGCGTTTCGGGACAACTGCACACGGGTGGTGCGGGTCAGCGGGGTTCCCAGGAGCCGGTCCTCGGACCGCTACTCGGCGCGCTGAGCGGCCCGGACGCACTACCCCGTCCGACGCCCCGGCCGAGGTGACGGCCGAGGTGGCGGCGGACGAAGCGCCGGGCAGCCCAGCGGCCCAGTGCCAGGTACTGGTTGGGCTGGCCCTGGCCGCCCTTCGCCCCGTTGTAGACGCCGCGAAGAGCGGAGACCACGATGAGCTCCTTGTAGAGGGCGGCCAGCCGACCGGTGAGGACGAAGCGGCCCGGGGAGTCGTCACCGCGCACGAACTGGATGTACCCGTCCCCGCGCCCCAGGCTCACGCACTGGAACAGGTAGCCGAACGTGGACGTCCGGGGCTCCTTCCCCTCCGCGCGGGCGACGGCCGTGTCCGCGGCGCTCCACCCCATGGGAAGGCCCATGGCGCACGACATCCGGAGGGGCTGGCCGTCCACCCCTGGCGCGTTCGCCGCGTCTCCCACCACGAGCACGTCGGGGTGGGAAACCGAGCGCTGGGCTCCGTCGACCACGGCCCGGCCGTCGTCGTCCACGGCGAGTCCGGCCTCGGCGGCCAAGCCGGCCATCGTGAAGCCCGCGTTCCAGACGACGAGGTCGGCCGGGACGCGGGAACCGTCGGCCAACCGGAGACCTTCGGCGTCTACCTCCGCCACGGAGGCGTGTTCACGAACACCGACACCCAGGCGGTGCAGGACCCGGTGGACGTGGGAGCGCCCGCGCGGGCTGGCCCCGTCCGCGACACGGCCCCGGGTGAGGAGTTCGATCCGCAGGCCGGGATGGCTCTCCGCGAACTCGGTGGCCACCTCCAGGCCGGTGAGACCGCCGCCGACGACCGCGAGCGTGCGGGTCCCCGCGTCTCGGGCGCGTCCGGCCAGGGCGCGCGCGTCCGGCAGAGAGGCGGAGGTGAGAGCGTGTTCGGCGGCGCCGGGGGCACCGTTCCGGGCGGCGTCGCTGCCGATCGCGTACACGAGTGTGTCGTAGTCGAGCTCCCGTTCCTCCCCTTCGGTGCGCACCCTGACCGTGCGCCGTTCGGTGTCGATGTGCTCGGCCCAGCCGACGACCAGGTCGATTCCGGTGCCGTCGAGAGCGCGGGGCAGCGGGTGGACCGCGACGTCCTGGCCAGCGGCGACCTGGTGCAGGCGGACCCGTTCGACGAAGTCGGGGGTGGCGTTGACCAGGGTCACGTGGAGATCGATCCGGTCGCGGCGGGCTTGGTGCGCGGCCCGACCTGCCGCGGCGAGCCCCGCGTAGCCGGCGCCGAGGACGAGGAGTTCGTGTGCCATGGGTCTTCCTCCGTCAGGCGGTACGAGTGCGTTCGATCCACATGACGGGCCCGGGGTCCGGAAACGTGACACCGGGCCCGTGCCGCACATCACGCTGGAGCCGCGAAGCCCGAGGCGGCAGGGGATCTCGGAATCCACCCAGAAGATATGAGTCAACCACGAACGACCCATGAGTCCACATACTAAGACAAATGTTTCATATGTTGTCTAGGGCGGCTAGCATCCTGCCACCCACCCGCACTGACCTGGAAAGAAGTCGCATGACGGACGTCGCCGAAGACACCCCGTCGCCGCAACGGCCACAGACCGAGACGGCGGACCCACCGACCAACCCGAAACGGAAGGTCCTCACAGCGAGCCTCGTGGGCACGTCCATCGAGTTCTACGACTTCTACATCTATGCGACCGCCGCCGTCCTGGTCTTTCCGTACCTGTTCTTCCCCGAGGGCGACATGATGGCGGCCCGGCTGCAGTCGCTGGCGACCTTCGCCATCGCCTTCGTGGCCCGACCGATCGGCTCGTGGGTGTTCGGGCACTTCGGCGACCGGATCGGCCGCAAGGCCACCCTGGTGGCGTCCCTGCTGACCATGGGCATCGCCACTATCGCGATCGGCCTGCTGCCGACCTACGCCCAGATCGGCGTGGCCGCCCCTCTGCTGCTGGCGATCTGCCGGTTCGGCCAGGGGCTGGGCCTGGGTGGCGAATGGGGCGGCGCGGCCCTGCTGGCCACCGAGAACGCTCCTCCCGGCAAGCGCGGCTTCTACGGAACGTTCCCGCAGCTGGGCGCGCCGATCGGTTTCTTCCTCGCCAACGGTGTCTTCCTGGTCCTGAGCCAGGCGATGAGTGATGAAGCCTTCCTGGCGTACGGCTGGCGGATCCCGTTCCTGCTCTCGACCGTGCTGATCATCGTCGGCCTGTGGGTGCGCCTGACCCTGCACGAGACCCCCGCCTTCGCCAAGGTCGTGGCCTCCGGCGAGCGCGTCAAGACACCCATCGTCGAGGTGTTCCGCAGCAACTGGCCCGCCGTGCTCATCGGCACCCTGATCATGGTCGCCACCTACGTGCTCTTCTACTTGATGACCGTCTTCTCCTTGGGCTTCGGCACCGACCCGGAGAACGGGCTGGGGTACGAACGCACCGAGTTCCTGGTCTTCCTACTGATCGGCGTCCTGTTCTTCGGCCTGTTCACCCCGGTCTCCGGGCTGCTCGCGGACCGGTTCGGCCGCCGACCCACCCTGATCACGGTCACCGTGGCGATCATCGTGTTCGGCTTCGCCATGGGCCCTCTCATGGGCAGCGGCGGGACCGTCGGCGTGATGGCCTTCCTCATCATCGGCCTGTCCCTCATGGGTCTGACCTTCGGCCCGATGGCCGCGGTGCTGCCGGAGCTGTTCCCGACCAAGGTGCGCTACACCGGCGCCTCGGCCGCCTACAACCTGGCCAGCCTGCTGGGCGCCTCGTTCGCGCCCTACATCGCGACCTGGCTCGCGGGTACCTTCGGTCTGGGGTGGGTCGGCGGCTACCTGGTCCTGGTCGGCCTGATCACCCTGGGCGCGCTCCTGGTCAGCCGGGAGACCCGGCACGACGACCTGGACGACATCTCCGCCAAGGTGACCAACTGACCCGCTGACCCGTCAGAAACCCCCACCTCCCCCGAACCCCCACCTCCCCAGGGCGGGCCGGACGGCGCGAGCCGACCGGCCCGCCCTTTGCCTGTGCGTGGCGGGGCGCGGATCCGGTGCGGTGCGGTCGGCACGAGCCCTTACCGGTTCCCGGCACCGAAGGAAACCTTCACCCACATATTCGAGGGGGTAAACGCCCTTTACCGCCGCGGCGTCGTACGCACAACAGATGCACAACTGCGGCGGAAGACACCCATGAAGCACCGGATCACCCTCACACCCCTGCTGGCCGCGGCCCTGCTCGCGACAGCCGGATGCAGCGCACCCACCGCCGACCTGACCGCCGCCGAGACCACGGACGGCGGCGCGGACGTGCCCGACGACGTCGACGGCGACGGCTTCCCCGACCTGCCGATCGACGGGAACCAAGGCGGCTCGGACGACGGCGAGCCGTACGTGGGGGTGCTGTTCGGCGGTGAGAACGGTCTCGACCCCGACAACGGGGTCACCCTGACCCGCTCCGACCTGGGCCTGCCCGACAACGGCGAACCGCTCACGGTCCTGGACACCGGTGACCTCGACGGCGACGGGTACACCGACCTGCTCGTCGACGCCGGCAGCGGCTTCGTCGTGTGGGGAGGCCCGGACGGCCCCACCGGAGAGGCCGTACCGCTCCCCTGGCTGGACATGGACGATCCGACCGGCATGAACGCGGTCTCCCTGGCCGTCGGCGACCTCGACGGCGACGGCCACACCGACGTGGCCGTGCTCGACCGCCTCCAGGGAACCCCGGTCGACGAGTACGAGACCGCCTACCACCGCGGACCCTTCGACCGGGACGGCTCCCCCGCCGAAACCCGGGACCTGCCGCTGCCCGACGACGCCCAGGACGCCAGCCTGGAGGTCTTCGACGCCGACGGGGACGCGGCGGAGGACCTGCTGCTGGTCCGCGGTTCGGACGAGTCACCCGGCAGCCACCTGGTGCTGCGCTCGGGCCCCGAGGGTCCCGCGCAGGAGGTCCTGGGCGACACCGCCCCCGCACACGCGTACGCGACCGGAGACTTCAACGCCGACGGCAGTACCGACCTGCTCATCGGGGTGAGCGGTATCCCCAACAACGAGCCCGGCCACGACGACGAACTGCACCCGGGCTACGTCGACACCTACGGGGGCGCCGACGGATTCCTGGACGCGGAGCCGGTCCGCCTCACCCTGGACAGCGAGGGCGTTCCCGGCGAGTCCGAGGACGGTGACGGGTTCGGCAACGGATTCCTGGTCGGCGACGTGACCGGCGACGGCCACGACGACGCCGTGATCATGACCGGTCCGGGCTACGCCTACGAGACCGTGACGGTCCTGCTCGGCGGCCCCGACGGCCTGACCGGCGAGGGTGCCGCCGCACTGCCGGTGCCGGACACCTCCGACCTGGGCTCCTACCGCCACCACGCGCTGGCAGACTACGACGGCGACGGATACGCCGACCTGTTGCTGAGCACCGCCCACCCGGCGAGCCCCAGCCCGAGCGACGGCTACCTGCTGTACCGGGGCGGGCCCGAAGGCCTCGACCCGGAGCCGCTGGAGTTCACCACCGAAGGGCTCTAGGGCGTGTTCGGTGGATGCTGCCCGTCGCGAGCGGCGTATCCAGTGGTGCTGGCACAAGGCCGAAGAAGGAGTCAGCCCGGGTTTGGCTGTCGACTGATGAGAACGCAGTGACAGTGCCGCTGGGGCGACGCGCAGCAGGGTATGTGTCCGCTGAACATGCCCTAGCCCCGCTGGAACAGGCGGCCGCGAACTCGGGCCGGCTCGAGCTGTGGAAAACAGCCGAACCGGCCCTCCCCGGCCTAAGCTTGAGGGCAGCCCTCGACGTCTCCCCCTCCCGGAGCAGACACGTGTACGAAGCAGCACTCAAGCTGGGTGTCAACCATCCGACCGTGGAGATGCCCCGGCTCTGTTGACTCGATCTGACCGGGGCGGAACTGCTCGGGTGGCGCGGGATGAGCCCTTCCTTTCCAGAAAGCGCCGGGACGAACTGCTGGTGCTTTCTGCGTGCGTTTCCTATGTTTTTACGGGTTATAGGTCCCTACAGAAAGGGGCCTTTCGACTCTTGCGCGGAACACTGTTCTAGTTGGGAGAAGCACCTGATCAGCAACGGTGGCATGGGGCACGGGGGAGATACAGCAGGCGGCTACGAACCCGGAAAACACGGCCCTAGACTCGGTTGTAGCCCTGAGACCGCGCTGCCGGAAATGAGTCCCCTATGAGCGAGCCAGACGGCGATCCACACGACCTCGACGGGCAGGACCGGCTGTCACTCCCCCGGGTGGGTCTGGACGACCTACTCGACGAAGTCCGGCACCGCATGACGGAGATCTCCCAGACTCAGGAGCGCATCCGGACGCTCTTGGAGGCGGTCGTCTCCATCGGGGAGGGGCTCGAACTCGAACCGCTCCTCATGCGTATCACCGAGACCGCCACCCGGCTGGTCAACGCACGCTACGGCGCTCTGGGGGTGATCGGCCCCGACGGGAACATGAGCCGGTTCATCCCCGTGGGCCTGGAGCCGCACGAGATCGCGTGTATCGACCACTGGCCCAAGGGCGAGGGGATCCTCGGGCTCCTCATCAAGGAGCCCGAACCCCTCCGGCTCCGGGACGTGCGCGACCATCCCGAGTCGCGCGGCTTCCCCGAGGGCCACCCGCCGATGCACACCTTCCTCGGGGTGCCCATCCGCATCCGCGACCAGGTCTTCGGCAACCTGTACATGACCGACAAGACCGACGGCGCGGAGTTCACCGGAGACGACGAGCTCCTGTTGCGGGCGCTGGCCACGGCTGCCGGTACCGCGATCGAGAACGCGCAGCTGTTCGCGCAGACGCAGAGCCGCGAGACCTGGTTGGACGCCTCGGGGCAGATCACCACACGGCTGCTGTCCGGCGCGGCCCCGGAGGAGGTTCTGCGACTGGTCGCGCGGCGGGCCCGGACGATGGCGCACGCCGACGTCGCCGTGATCGCCATGCCCGGTGAGGAGCCCGAGACGCTCACCGTGCGGGTGTGGGACGGCCCCGAGGACCAGTGCCGGACCCTGGCCGCGGGTGCCCGGGGTGCCACGCTGACCCGGGCCGCCGACACCCTGCTCGGCGGGGTCTACCTGAGCGGGACCCCGGTGCGCACCGACGTCTCGGCCACCGAACACGAGGGGGCGGGTTTCCTCACCCGGATGGGGATCGGCCCGGCACTGGTGCTGCCCTTCGGTCCGCCCGACGGAGCCAGGGGTGTCCTGGTGCTCGGCCGCAACCAGGACCGGGAGCTCTTCCAGAACAGCTGGTTGAGCATGCTGTCCTCGTTCGCGAACCAGGCGGCGGTCGCCTTGGAGCTGGCCGAGACCCGGTTGGACTCCGAGCGGCTGAGCGTGCTCGAGGACCGGGACCGCATCGCCCGGGACCTGCATGACACGGTCATCCAGCGGCTGTACGCCACCGCCATCACGCTGATGGGCACCGTGCGGCGGATCGACGACTCGACCTCGGCCAAGCGCGTACAGAGCGCCGTCGACGACCTGGACGACACCATCCGGCAGATCCGGTCCACGATCTTCGCCCTGCAGAGCTCCGCCGACGACGACACCTCGTGGCTGCGCTCCCAGGTCCTGGAGCTGGTCAACGCCACCGCCGAGACGTTGGGTTTCGCGCCGCGCCTGCTCACCCAGGGGCCGATCGACAACGCGGTGGACGAGCGGACGGGCGAGCACCTGGTCGCGGTGTTGCGCGAGCTCCTGTCCAACACCGCCCGCCACGCCGGGGCCACCACCGCGGACGTCGAGCTGTCGGTGGGTGGTGACGAGGTGGTGCTGCGGGTCTCCGACAACGGCCGGGGCATCCCGGAGGGTGCGGCCCGCAGCGGCCTGCGCAACCTCACCTCGCGTGCCGAGGAGCTGGGCGGGACGATGGCGGTGGCGACGGGGCCCGGAGAGGGCACCGTGGTCGAGTGGTCGGCCCCGGTCCGGCACCCGGACGAGGACGAGGGTCCCGCGGGCTGACCCCGGGACCGGGTGCGGTGCACCCGAGACACCCCACCGCACCAGAACGGGCCGCTCCCTCAAGGGCGGCCCGTTGGTGCGCTTGCTGACACGCGACTTCCGCCGACCCGGCGGCCCGGGCCCGGCGGGGTGCTCAGGCGGTCTGGTCCATGGAGAGGCGCACCGCGTAGGCGGCCGCCTGGGTGCGGCGGGCCATGCCGAGCTTGGCGAGCACGCGGGACACGTAGTTCTTCACGGTCTTCTCTGCCAGGTACATCCGGGCGCCGATCTCCCGGTTGGTCAGACCCTCGCCGATGAGTTCCAGGACGCGCCGCTCCTGTTCGGTGAGCTCGCTCAGCGGGTCCTTGCGCCCGGCCTCCTCACGGAGCCGCTTGAGCATGCGAGCCGTGGACTCGGGGTCGAGCAGGGACCGGCCCTGGGCGACCGTGCGTACGGCGCCGACCAGGTCGGTGCCGTGGATCTGCTTGAGGATGTAACCGGACGCCCCCGCCATGACCGCGCCGTAGAGCGCCTCGTCATCGGAGTAGGACGTGAGCATGAGCATGCGGGTCTCCGGGAGCATCGAACGGATGTCCCGGCACACGGTGACGCCGTCGCCGTCGGGGAGCCGCACGTCGAGCACGACCACGTCGGGTTCGAGCGCGGGGACCCTGGCCAGGGCCTGCGCGGCGGTTCCGGCCTCGCCGACCACCGTGATGCCGTCCTCGTCGTCGAGGAGTGATCCGACCCCTCGCCGGACGATCTCGTGGTCGTCCACCAGGAACACCCGGATCGAACTGTCGCCGCCCATCAGGTGCACACCTCCTCAGCGCTGGTGACCTGAGGCGGCACGGCCGCCTTGGTTTGTGGGGTTCGCCCGTCGCCCCTTACCCGGGGCGCCTTCGGTCGGATCCGTTCCGGCAGTCCAGGCGCTGGTCGGGGGCTCGGGCCTCACCTCTCCAGCCTAGACAGCGACGACCGCCACCAGGTGAGTCGAACGTCCCTTTTCGTTTGAGGCGAGTGTCCCGACGGGTAGTGCGCCGACGAGGACCTTTGCCGTCCTTCGGGGGGCTCGCGACCCCTGCCTTCGGCGCCGCGAGCAGCAAGGATGGTGGGGTCAGGAACTGAAGGCGCCAATCTTCGGGGGACTTGTGATGGCTGGAACAAGCGGTGCTGACGCGTCCGCGCAGGGGCGGGGTTCGGTTGCGGGTCCGACCCCGCCTCCGGAGCAGCGGACGGCGTCCGACGAGTTCGCGGGAACCGAACGCCTCGGGGAGGACGACCAGTTGCTGGTCGGGGCCGACCTGGCCGACAACGAGGAGGCCAGTTTCACCGTCCTGGAGCGCCAGACCTGCCTCAACCTGATGGCCACGCGAGACATCGGGCGGGTGGCCTTCACTATCGACGGGGACGCAGCTCCGACCGTACTCCCGGTCAACTACGTCCTGGTCAACGACACCATCGTGTTCCGGTCCACGTTGGCGGGGACCATCATGCGGTACGGGCGCGGGTACGCGGCCTTCCAGGTGGACCACTTCGACGAGGAGCGCCGTGAGGGCTGGAGCGTGCTGGCCTCCGGCCGCAGCCGGTGGATCCGGGACGCCGGTGAGCTGGAGCGGATCCCGCAGGGGCGCCTCCCCCAGCCCTGGGCGGAGGGCGAGCGCGACCAGGTCCTGAAGATCACCCCGGGCCGGGTGACCGGACGCGAGGTCCGCCGTCCCTGAGGTGTTCTCCGGCAGCTCACAACCCTTCGCAGGACAGCCCGGCTCCGTCCTTGAACCTGTCGGCCCGGTGACCGCACTGGACAGATGTGGTCACCGGGCCTTTGGTGTTTTCGTCCCCCAAACGGGGTATCGGTGGCGGCATGGGAGTGCAAAGCCCGTCTCATAGCCGGTGTGTCCCCAGCTCCTGCTCTGGTCGCGCGGAGACCATCGCCCCGTGCGACAGCGGTCACAACTGCCACCAAAGTCCCAAGTCCACGACAAGTGCGGGCGCGCCCGCGTGCTCCGGGAGTTCTCGGCACTCCGGGGATTCCGGGAGTACCTGGTGAACCGCCTGTGGGGCCGTGTGTCCCTGGGGTTCGGCGCCTCCGCGACCGCCGTCCTCTTCACCGTCTCCGGAACCCCCCTGCTCGACCAGGCCACGGCGCTGTCCCTGCCCCCTTCGGCCGCGCCGGTACTGCCCGTCACCGATGAGCTTCCCGACGAACTGCGGGTCCGTGTGCTCTCCGCACGCCCGGGCACGGTCATGGGCGGAACCGTCCTGGTGCGGGTGGAGGTGCCGCGCACTGTCGAAACCCACCGGGTCCGGTTGGCGGCGGACGGCACGGACGTCACCGACCAATTGCGCCCCGTCCACCTGCCCGGCGTCGGTCACGCCTTGGAGGGCCTGGTCCCGGACCTGCCCGAGGGGCAGACCACCCTGGCGGCCTCGGCCGAGGGGGTCGAGGCCCCGGAAGAAGCCCGCACGGCGGTCACCAACCACCCGATCACAGGCCCGGTCCTCGCCGGCCCGCACCAGGACCCGTTCGTGTGCGGGACCGAGGACTTCGAACTGGCTTGGGGCGGGCACCTGGGTGCCCCGTTGGACGACGACTGCTCGGTGGAGACCGTGGTGGGGTACGTGTACCGCACCACCGACGGGGAGTTCGCTCCGCTGCCCGAGGGCGACCGGCTGCCCGCCGACGTCGCGTACACGACCACCGCCGCCGGCGACGAGGTCCCGTACACGGTGCGGGTGGAGACGGGTACCGCCAACCGCTCCGTGTACGAGACGGCCGTCCTGCACGACCCGCGCGAGGACGCACCGGATCCGTGGACCCCGTCCGAGGGCTGGAACCACCGCCTCGTGTACAAGTTCGGTGGCGGGTGCCCGGGCGGCTGGTACATCCAGGGGAGCGACACCGCCGGGGTCGTGGACCACGGCATGCTCTCCGAGGGGTATGCGGTGGCCTCCGCCTCGTTGAACGTGTTCGGCAACAACTGCGACGACCTCCTGGCCGCCGAGACCATGAGCGCGGTCAAGGAGCGGTTCGCGCTCACCTACGGGGTGCCCGAGCACACGCTGGGCTGGGGCAACTCCGGCGGCGCGTACCAGGGGCACCAGATCGGCGACAACTATCCGGGGCTGCTCGACGGGATGGTGGTCTCGCAGAGCTACCCCGACGTCGGGTTCGCGACCGCGCCCGCCGTCACCGACGCCCTGCTCCTGCAGTCCTACGCCGAAGAGCACCCCGGGAGCCTGACCCGGGAGCAGCAGCGCGCCGTGTCCGGCTTCGGGTCCTGGGAGGGTATCGGGGCCATGGCGGGGGCCGCGTCCCGGATCGATCCCCAAGGCGAGTGTCCCGACGAGCTGCCCGCCGCCGAGCGCTACCACCCCGAAGACAACCCCGACGGGGCCCGCTGCGACATGTACTCGCACGCCGCGAACGTCTACGGGACCCACCCGGAGACCGGTCTAGTGCGTCGGCCGCTGGACAACGTGGGGATCCAGTACGGACTGTCGTCCCTGGTGGAAGGGGACATCGACGTGGACGAGTTCCTGCACCTGAACGAGCACGTGGGCGGTTTCGACCAGGACGGCGGCGTGGTGCCCGAACGCACGGTGGGCGATCAGGCGGCCATTCGCGCGGCCTACGACAGCGGGCGCCTGCTGCACGGGGGCGGCGGCCTCGCCGACATCCCGATCGTGGACCACCGCCCCTACCAGGACGACGCGGAGGGCGGCGACATCCACATGCGCTATCACTCGTTCTCCACGCGCGAGCGGCTGCTGGCCGCCAACGGGTCCGCTGACAACCAGGTGATGCTGGTGGAAGACCACTACGGCGGGGTGTTCTCCGCCGACCAGCCGGTGGCCGGCCGGGCCCTGACCGAACTCGACGCCTGGGTGACCGCGGCCGACGAGCTCTCCCGCACCTACCCCGGTGCCGACCCGGCCGACTACCTGGAGCGGAGCCGTCCGGAGTGGCTGACGGACTCCTGCTGGATCGGCGACGAACGGGTGGCAGCGGAACAGCTCCCGCTGCCGGGAGGGCAGGGCGACCGGTGCGCCGACGAATTCCCCACGCACGGTTCCCCCAGGACCGCTGCGGGCGGCCCGTTGGCCTCCGACATCGTCAAGTGCCGCCTGACCCCGTTCGACGCGCGGGAGCACCCGGCGGAGTTCGACGAGGAGCAGGCCGTGCTCGCTGAGGAGGTGTTCGCCGACGGGGTGTGCGACTGGTCGGAGCCGGGGCTGGGGCAGGGTCCGCCGAAGGGCCCGTGGCAGTCGTTCTAGGGCGTGTTCGGTGGATGCTGCCCGTCGCGAGCGGAGCATCCAGTGGTGCTGGCACAAGGCCGAAGAAGGAGTTCCCCTACTGTGCACTACCTCGCAAGCTCGGCAGCATCGCACAGCGGGGGCCCGCCCGGGTTTGGCTGTCGACTGATGAGAACGCAGTGACAGTGCCGCTGGGGCGACGCGCAGCAGGGTAAGTGTCCGCCGAACATGCCCTAATCCTGCCGTCGGTTACTCGCCCGTTCGGTGCAGGATGATGGCGCCGCCGTAGGCAGGCCGGTCGAGGCGCTGGTCGTCAGTGGCCATGTACTCGTCGATGACCGCGAGAAGACGCTGATCGAGCTCGTCGAGTTCCTCGTCGTTCAGGTGCAGGACGAACCGGGCGTAGGTGCGCACCGAGTCGGCACCCGCTTCGGCGAGTTCCTCTTGGAAGGCAGTGACCGGTGCGATGCGCTCCTCCCCCGTCATGTCCTGCAGGGGGCCGTCCAGCCACCAGCTCTCACCGGTGGCGCGGTAGGGCTTCTCCAGGGCACCGCCGGTGCCGGTGCGCACCGGGGCGGCGACGAGCAGTCCAGCGCCGACCAAATGGCGGACATGGTAGAGCACCGTGCCCGGGGTGGTGTCGAGCCGGTCGGCCAGTTCCTTGTTGGTGAGCTCCCGGGCCAGGCACAGGCGCAGGATGCGCAGGCGCAGCTGGTGGCTCAGGGCCTTGGCCTCCATTGCCGTGGCCGGACGCCTGCGGCGGGGCGCCGGGCTCGGGGGCTGGGGCGGGTCAGGGTCCGGTTCTGCCATGCGTGCAGCGTAACCGATCTGCACCGATCCATTGACCTTTCTGAATCGATTGAGTTTTGTCGATCGCTCTGGCAATCTCAACCCATGGCCAACGACGAGGAGCCCCCACCCCAGCCCGGGGCAGACCGGGGCACCAGCGGTCTGGGGGCACCCTTCTGGTCCCTGTTGACCGCCTCCGGGGGCTCCAATCTCGCCGACGGCGTCCTGAAGGTCGCGCTGCCCTTGGTGGCGCTGCGCTTCACCGATTCCCCCGCCCTCATCTCGGGGATCCTGGTGGCCCTGAGCCTGCCGTGGCTCTTCTTCGCCCTTCCCGCCGGGGCACTTGCCGACCGGATGGACCGACGATTGGCCATGCTCGGCGCCAACGTGATGCGCGGCAGCCTGGCTGCGCTCCTGACCCTGTCCGTCGCCTTCGACTTCGGGTCGATCTGGCTCATCTACGCGGTGGCCTTTCTCATCGGTATGACCGAGACCGTCTACGACACCGCGGCGCAGTCGATCCTGCCGCAACTGGTGCCCCGCGACCACCTCTCCCGGGCGAACGGGCGCCTGTTCGCGGTGGAGCTGAGCAGCCAGGAGTTCGTCGGCCCGACCCTGGGCAGCGCCATGGTGGCGGTGAGTGTGGGCCTGGCCTTCGTGACCCCGGCGGCCCTGTGGTTCGCGGCCGTGGGCGCGCTGTTACTGGTGCGCGGCCGCTACAAGGTGGCCCGCACCGGACCGCCGACCAGCATGCGTGCCGACATCGCCGAGGGGGTGCGGTTCCTGTGGCAGCACCGGCTCCTGCGCACCTTCGCCCTCATGGTCGGCGTTTCCAACTTCGCCTTCTCCGCGCTCTTCGGGGTGGTGGCGCTCTTCGTCGTGGGGCCCGGCTCCCCCATGGGTCTCACCGAAGCGGCCTTCGGCCTCCTGTTCGCGATGGTCGCCGCGGGCAGCGTGGTCGGGGCGTTCGCCACCGCGTGGTTCGAGCGGACGTTCGGCCGTACCCGGTCGTTGTGGCTGAGCATCGTCCTGTTCTGCGTGGTTCTGACGGTTCCCGGGCTGACCACCGATGTCTGGCTGGTGGGACTGGGCTTCGTCCTCGGTGGCCTCGGGATCACCATGTGGAACGTGATCACCGTGTCCCTGCGGCAGCGCATGGCCCCGGGCGCGCTGTTGGGGAGGGTCAACAGCGTCTACCGGCTGATGGCGTGGGGGACCCGGCCGCTGGGCGCCGCGGCCGGTGGTCTGCTCGCCGAGTTCATCGGCCTCCAGGCGATGTTCCTCTGTATGGCCCTGCTGGTAGTCACCCTGGTGGCCCCCATGCTGCGGATCGACGACGCGGCCATCGACACCGCGGAGCAGGTCGGATTGGAGTTGGCGGAAGAGGAGCGCGCAGAGGGGCACGGGGAGACCGGGCCAGGAGAGAGCGGGCAAGGGGAGACCGGGCCTCGGGAGCAGGCGTGAACCACGGCGGCCCGGAAACCCGGTGGACGCCCCGGCCGACCCGGGTGAGCATGGGAGCGTGGCACACTTCGACACTTCCCCCGCAGCCCCATCCGAAGACGACGTGGAAGTCCTGGAGGGCGGAAACGTCTCCGCCCAGGTCCTGCGGATCGGCCGGACCGTGCGCAAGCCCTGGAACCGTTCCTCCCCCGCCGTGACGTCCCTACTGCGCTACCTCCACCTGTGCGGTTTCTCGGGTTCCCCCGTCTCCTACGGCGAGCGCCCCTCGGGCCATCAGCGGCTGGCCTACGCACCCGGCACCATGGCCGACCGGATGCCGCCGATGACCGCCGCCGAACTGCGCAGGCTGGGTTCGATGATCCGGCGACTGCACGACCTCACCGCCGGATACCGGACCCAAGAGGGCGCGGTGTGGGAATCGGTGTTCCCGCCCGAGGAACCCGAGGTCATCTGCCACTACGACCTCGCCCCGTGGAACCTGGTCCGCGACCCCCAGGGCAGCCAGGAGGCCTTCGACACCAGCGGGACGCGCCTGCCGGAGCTGTGGACCTTCATCGACTGGGACGGCGCCGCACCGGGCACCCGGATGGGGGACCTGGGCTACGCCGCGCACGGGTTCGTACCGCTGCATGAGAGCGGCGGCCCCGAGACCGCGGGCGAAAGGCTGCGGGCACTGGCCGACGGCTACGGCTGTGACGCCGACCAGCGCCTCGAACTCCCCGGGGCCGCCCTGCGGCGGGTGGGCGCCATGTTCGAACTCCTGGAAGAAGGGGCGCGGACCGGCCGGCAACCCTGGGCCCGCCTGCACTCCGAGGGGCACGCCGACCACTGGGGTGCGGCCGCCGACTACATCCAGCGGCACCAGGGCTTGTGGACACGGATGCTCACCGCGCCCTGATCGGGATACGGGCGGGAAACGGGCGCGGGTGCGGTCAGGCGGGTTTGTTCCACACGAACGCGGCCGAGATCGGGTAGCCGCGGAAGCGTTCCCACTTGGGTTTGGCCGCCACCCAGCCGTCGTCCACGACCGCCTCGTTCAGCTCCGCCAACCGCCACCCGCTGCCGAGGGCGGCGCGCACGTGGTCACCGAGCAGGTGCACGTGGGTGGTGATCGCGATCTCCTCTCCCGCCGCATCGGTGAAGTGGGTGGGCATGCCGGAGGCCATGATGAACTGCGGGTGGTAGGCGACCAGCACGCAGCGTCCGCCCGGTTTGGTGAGCCGCCAGGCCTCCGCGTAGAAGGGCGCGAGGTCGGGCAGGTGCTCGTCGATGAGCGAAGCGATGACCAGGTCGTAGGTGTTGCCGGGCAGACCGGTCGCGCGGACGTCGCCTTGGGCGAGAGTGTCGTGGGCGCCGCGTTTCTCGGCGAGGGCGAGCATCCCGGCGCTGAGGTCCACGCCGTCCACGTGCGCCGTCCCCTGGTCCCGGAGCCAGGCCCCGGTGCGCCCGGTGCCGCACCCCAGGTCGGCGACGCGGCGGGCCTCGGACCAGTCCGGTGCGGTGAGTCCGTTGAGCAGGTCGAGGTCCATGGCGTCCAGGACCGAGTCCTCGTAGGTGCTGGACCAGCCGTCGTAGCCGGTGGCCACGTCGACGGTCCGGTAGTGGCGGGTGTCGAACTCGGAGAAGTCAGGCATGGACGCGAGTATCGCGTGGTCAGGCCGGGCCACGCGACCGGTTTTCGTGGCGCGGGGGTGAGTGTGCAGCGGGTCCGCGGCGCTCACGGGGCGCCCGGAAAACCCGTTGCCCGGAGGAGTACCGCCCCTCTACCGTGAGCGCCATGGCAGCTTTCCACGCGATCATCCAGGGCCGGTTCGCCTGGCCCGTGACCGCTGAAACCTTCGCACGCCTCCGGTCCGCGCAGCTGGACCGGTAGCCGGACCCCTCAGAGCGCACCGCCGTTCCCGTACCTCCGGGTACGACGTCGGCGGTGTTAGGGGCTCCCCTCGTTCACGCGTATCGGTCCAGGTTCCGCCGACGTCCTCTTCCTTCCGGACGGGCAACCACGGACCTTCCTCTGTGGCGCGCACCCTCGCGGTGCCGCGCCCCCTCGTGCTGCCCGTCCACGTCCGCCGCCCCGCTCGGGGCGGCAGAACGGACCACTCGTGGCACGCAACCCACGCGAGAACCGCGGTACCGGCCCCCGGCACAACGCGAACCCCCACGCCGAGAAACAGGGCACCAGCCCCCGCGACAACAGGCACCCGCACGCCCGCAGCCCACGCGCCGACAAGCCACACGCCAACCATCAGCGTGGCGGTGAACCCCGCGGGAAGTCCCGACGTGCGGACAACAGACGCGGGGAGAACCGGCGGTCCGGCAATCGGCGTCGCCTCTCCCAGAACTTCCTCACCGACCCCGTCACCGCCCGCTGGGTGGTGCGGGTGGCCGGGGTGGGCCCCCAGGACCTGGTGGTGGAAGTGGGTTCCGGGGACGGCGCCATCACCCGTTTCCTCTCCCCCGCCGCCCGCGACGTGATCGCCCACGAACTCGACCCGCAGCTGGCCGCGCGGCTCTCCGACCGCTACCGGGACCCCGCCCGGGGTGTTCGGGTGGTGCGCGGTGACTTCACCCGGTCACGCGCGCCCCGGGAACCGTTCGCGGTCGTCGGCAACATCCCGTACTCGCGGACCGCCGACATCGTCCGGTGGTGCCTGAAGGCCCCCGGCCTCACCTCCGCCACGCTCGTCACCCAGCTGGAGTACGCGCGCAAACGCACCGGTGCCTACGGCCGGTGGAGCCGGTTGACCGTGCTCACCTGGCCCCAGTGGTCGTGGCGGCTGGCCGGGCGGATCGGCCGGGACCGCTTCCGCCCCGCGCCCCGGGTGGACGCCGGGCTGCTGGTACTGACCCGTCGGGCCGAGCCCCTGGTGCCTCAGGAGCAGATGGGTGAGTACCGGCGCATGGTCGAGATCGGTTTCACCGGGGTGGGTGGTTCGCTCGCGGCGTCGCTGCGGCGGGAGTACCCGGCCCGGAAGGTGGCCGCGGCCCTGCGGAAGGCGGGGATCGCCCCGAGCGCTCCGGTGGGTGTGGTGACGCCCGAGCAGTGGGTGGGTGTACTTCGAGTGCTGGCCGGATAAGGCCCCGGCGAGACCCAAGAAAGCCGCCAAACCTCACTTAACGTGGGGTTATGCGACGAATCATCCCATACGCACTAGCACTACCGATCGCTCTCGCGGCGGCCGGGTGTGGTTCCTCGGCACAGGAGATGTCCATGGAGGACCCCCCGGCCGTCGACGAGACGGCCACCGACACGGCATCCGAAACGATCGGCCCGCCCGAGGACACGACGGACGAGCCCGCGCCCGAAGCAGAGGACGGAGAACCGGCCGAGCCCGAAGGGAACGGGGACGGTCACGAGTACGCCTTCGGTGAGGGCGCTGCCTTCGCGCACCCGGTGGGCGCCTACGAGCACGAGTTCCAGGACGGGGTTGAGGAGGACGTCGTCTACACGGTGGACGACGCCACCCTCGATGCCGCGGGTCAGGCGGTCTTCACCCTGACCATCGAGGTGCCCCAGCTGGAGAGGGTCTTCGGGCTGGCCAACCTGGACACGCAGTGCTCCTACGAGGACGGGGCGACGCACCCGGCCGACTCCGACGACCCGGTCACCGAGGCCGAGGCCGGCACGCACAGCATGGAGCTGTACTGCGACGCGCCGGACGCACCCGACACCATGACGGTGTCCATGGTCAACGGCGAGGACGAGGCCGACTTCAGCGGCCCCGTGGGCTGAAGCCGGCCCGAGGCATGGCCGTCGGGCCGTGCTCTCCGACGGCTCAGACCCGCAGCACAGCGAAGAACTCGCCCGGCACCACCACCGCGATGCCGTCGACCCGGGGGTAACCGTTGGCGAGCAGCAGCTCCCGAGGGGCGGCGTCCAGTTTGACCTCGACCTCCTCGGCGCCCAGATTGCAGACCAGGCGCAGGGAGCCGCGGGAGAGCACGATCAACCGCCCGTCGCTGCTGGCGGTCACCGCGAAGCGGTCCAGCCGCGGATCGGAGAGCTCCGGTTCGGACCGGCGCAGGGCGATCAGGGACCGGTAGGTGTCCAGGACCAGCTGGCGGGGTTCGTGCTCCGCCTCCGACCAGTCCAGGACCGCGCCGTCGCGGGTGGCCGGATCCATGGGATCGGGGATGTCCTCCTCCGCCCAGCCCAGCCCCTCGAACTCGCGCCGACGGCCGCGGCGCACCCCGTCGACCAGGGCCGGGTCGGAGAAGGAGGCGAAGAACGGCCAAGGTGTGGTGGCACCCCACTCCTCACCCATGAAGATCATGGGTGTGTACGGAGAGCAGAGGACAAGCGCGGCACCGCAGGTGAGCAGACCCGGTGAGACGTATTCGCCCATGCGGTCGCCCCGGGCCCGGTTGCCGATCTGGTCGTGGGTGCTGAGATAGACGAGGAAGCGGCTGCCCGGGATACGTGCGGTGTCGACGGGGGCGCCGTGCCGCCTACCCCGGAAGCTGGACCGGTTCCCGTCGTGCCGGAAGACGCGCCGCAGCACGTCGGGGAGCACCTCCGGCCCTTCGAAGTCCGCGTAGTAGCCGTGGGTCTCACCGGTCAGGGCCACGTGCAGGGCGTGGTGGAGATCGTCGGACCACTGCGCGGTCATGCCCAGACCGCCCGCCTCTCGGGGCAGGACGGTGCGCGGATCGTTGCGGTCGGACTCGGCGATCAGGGCGAGGGGGCGGCCGAGTCCGGTGGCCAGGGCGTCGACCTCCGCGGAGAGTTCGGCGAGGATCGGGACCGCGCGCTCGTCGTGCAGGGCGTGCACGGCGTCCAGGCGCAGCCCGTCCAGGTGGAAGTGGCGCAACCAGTCCAGGGCACCCTCGACGACCAGGTCGCGGACGGGGTCGGAGTCGGGCCCGTCCAGGTTGAGGGACGGCCCCCAGGCGTTCTCACCGGAGAAGTAGGGGCCGAAGCGCGGCAGGTAGGCGCCGGACGGGCCGAGGTGGTTGTACACCACGTCCAGGAGGACGGCCAGCCCACGGCGGTGGCAGGCGTCAACGAACCCCTTGAGCGCATCGGGCCCGCCATAGGGTTCGTGGGCGGCGGACCACAGGACACCGTCGTAGCCCCAGCCGTGGGTGCCGTCGAAGGCGTTGAGGGGCATCAGCTCGACGTGGGTGACACCGAGGTCGACCAGGTGGCCGATGCGGTCGACGGCGGCGGTGAGCGTGCCTTCGGAGGTGAAGGTGCCGACGTGGAGCTCGTAGATCACGGCCCCAGCGAGGGGGCGGCCCGTCCAGTCGCCATCGGCCCACATGTGCGCGTCGTGGTCGTAGACACGGCTGGGCGCGTGGACCCCGTCCGGCTGCCGGAGGGAGCGCGGGTCGGGCAGGGGCCGATCGTCGTCGTCCAAGAGGTAGGCGTAGTCCGAACCGGGTCCGGCCCCGTCCACCAGCGCGTGCCACCAGCCGTCGGCGCCGGTGTCGGCCTGCATGGGGTGGTCGACGCCGTCGACCCGTACGCGAACCCATCGGGCGTGGGGAGCCCAGACAGAGAAGTCGCCGAGAACCCCCCGCCCGGGTGAGGCGGCCAGAGTCGGTTCCGTGGGCAGTTCGTTCACGCAGGACTGCCTACCCACCGGGGGCGATCGTCACGCGCGGGGCAGGGTGGCCGGGCCCGCTCTAGATCAGCGTCGGCCGGTAGACGCCCACACGGACCGACGCAGTGGTGGTGAAGGGCTCCGGGAGTTTCGACACCCGGGCTGCCAGGTCCTCCGGGGTGATGTGGCGGGCGCTGGGGCCCATGCCCACGACGGTGTGCACGTCGTCGTGCGACAGCTCCATGGTGAAGCGCAGCTCTTGGGTGCCTTCGCGGGTGAAGTGGTCTCCCAGGCTGTCGGCGAGCCGCTCCTCCTTGCGGGGGTCGACCTCCAGCAGCCCGAGCCCGGTGCGCGGTTCGGCGAGGTGGTCGGCAGCGGGTGTGACCACCAGGAGCACGCCGTTGACCTTGAGTACGCGGTGGAACTCGGCGGCGTTGCGTGGCGCGAACACGTTGAGCAGAGCGTCGGCAGTGCCGTCGGCGAGGGGCAGGGTGCGCCAGGAGTCGCAGGTGACGGCGCCGCCGCGCGGGTGGGACCTGGCTGCTTTCCGGGCGGCGAACTTGGAGACGTCGGTGGTCAGGCCGACGGTTTCGGGGAGGCTCTCCAGGACCTGGGTGAGGTAGTGCCCCGTACCACCGCCGACGTCGACGACCACCCTTTGGGAGGCAGCTGGCTCTTTCGAGAGCTGTGCGGCCAGTGCCTGGCCGATGGGGTCGTAGTGGCCCTTCTCCTGGAATCGCAGACGGGCGGCGACCATGTCCTTGCTGTCACCGGTTCCGGGCGGGGTCGCTCCGGTGAGGAGCCCCGCGTAGCCCTCACGGGCGACGTTGAAGCTGTGGCCGGAGGCGCAGAGCAACCCCCGGGAGTCCCGTTCCAGGGGCTGGCCGCAGACGGGGCAGGTCAGGGCGGCCGCGACGGGGGCGGGCATGCGCAGCGCGGGGCCGGGGCGGGCGCCGGTGTGGGAGTTCGTCATGGTCACCGGTCAGCCTACCGGCGCACCAGTGCCCACCGTCGCGGCGCTGCCTACTGCCGCACCCCGCCTACCGGCGCACCAGGACCGCCACCGGATAGGTGTCCAGAACCTCGGAGAGGCGGGCGGTGGTGAGGCCGTCCATGCGTTCCGGCGCGAGCGTCCGGCCGGTGAGGTGGTCGGTCCACTCCCCCGGGCCGTAGGGCAGCGGGAGGACTGTGTCGCCCCAGCCTCCGGCGTCGGACAGGGTCAGCGGCAGCCGGGTCGCGACCACCGCCAGGGCCGGTTGGCGGGAGCCTCGGGTGGTGCGCGCGAAGGCCAGGGCGTGCTCGGCGGACGGGCCCTCGGCGGCCAGCGGCAGGTAGCCGTCCGGCCGTAGTTCGCCCCGGATGCGCAGGCAGGTGCGGACCAGGTGGAGTTTGGCCGCCCCGGTGTCGTCGACCGCCGGTTTCCAGCCGGTTTCGAGGCGGGAGAGGAGTTCGGTGCGCCTCCGGTGGTCGACGGGCCTGCGGTTGTCCGGGTCGACCAGGGACAGGTCCCAGAGCTCCGTGCCCTGGTAGATGTCGGGCACCCCTGGGCTGAGGAGCTGGACGGCCTTCTGCCCTAGGGAGTTGCTCCACCCCGCCGCGCGCACCGTCTCGACCAGGGCTTCGACGTCGGCGCGCAGTTCTCCTTGGATCTGGGCGGGCCAGGCGCGGATCCGGTCTTCGAAGTCGGTGTCCTGGGCGGTCCAGGAGGTTCCGAGGCGGGCTTCGCGGGCCGCCTTGAGGAGGTACTCGACGAGCCGTTCGTCGCTGACGGGCCAGGCACCGACCAGGGTCTGCCACCCGAGGAGGTCGAGGGAGGGCTCGGGAAGGGGCGCCTGCCGGGTCCAGCGGCGCACGGCCTCGGCGAAGTCCACGGGGATCTCGGAGAGGGCGGCCAAGCGGGCCCGCACGTCCTCGGAACGTTTGGTGTCGTGCGTGGTCAGCGTGGTCATAGCGTGGGGTTCGGCGGCTTCCCGGCGAAGATGGGCTTCGTGGAAGGCGGTCACATCCACGCCGAACCGCGCGGGGTCGCCGCCGACCTCGTTCAGGGCGGCGAAGCGGGTACCCCGGTAGAACGCCGTGTTCTCGGTGCCCATGGCCACGACCATGCCGCTGGTCTGTTGGACGCGGTGGGCGAGCTCGCCGTGGGGGTCCTCGCGGACGGCGCGGTCGAGGGTCTTCAGAGCGGGTTCGAGGTCGGGGCGGCGCGCGGCGGCCGCGTGTACGGCACGGGCCCAGGCGGGTTCGGCTTCGGGCAGGTAGGAGCGGTAGACGTCGAAAGACGTGAGGAGTTCGGCGACGGCCTCTTCCCGGCGGGTCGCGGAGCGCCGGTCCCCCTCGCCGACGGGGTCCGGGACCAAGGCGGCGATGCGGCGTACCTCGGCGCGCAGGAGGTCGGTGGCGGCGTGGGCGCGGGCTTGGTGGTCGATCGCGGCGACGTCGGTGGCCACCCCGTGTTCGGCGGCCAGTGCGGTGAGCACGGGTTCCGCGTCGGGGTCGACGAACACGCCGCAGATCTGGCGGAGGGCGTCGTACCCGGTGGTGCCGGCCACCGGCCAGGAGCGGGGCAGGGTCTCTCCGGGGGCGAGGATCTTCTCGACGACGATCCATCCGTCGAAGCGTTCGGCCAGGCGGCGCAGGTAGCCGCCGGGGTCACTGAGTCCGTCGACATGGTCCACCCGGAGCCCGTCGGCTCTGCCGTCGGCGGCCCAGCGGAGGATCTCGGCGTGGACGGCGTCGAAGACCCCGGGTTCCTCCACCCGGACGGCGGCGAGGTGGTCGACGTCGAAGAAGCGCCGGTAGTTGAGTTCGCTGTCGCCGCGCCGCCAGGAGACGAGTCGGTAGTGCTGGCGTTCGTGCACGGTCTCCGCGCTGTCGCCCGGTTCGTGGGTGCCGGCGGCCAGAGGGAAGCGCCGGTCGAAGTAGACGAGGTGGCCGTCGGCGAGGGTGAGGTGGTCCAGGGCGGCGCGGCCGCCGTCGCCGTGGTCCCCGAGGACGGGCACCAGGATCGGTCCGGAGTCGAAGTCCACGTCGAAGCAGCGCGCGTACACCGAGTCACGTCCGCGCGCCAGAACGTCCCACCACCACGGATTGGCGTCGGGCCGGGCCACGGACATGTGGTTGGGCACGATGTCGACGACCACGCCCATGCCGAGAGCGTGGGCCCGGTCGGCGAGTTCGCGGTGCGCCCGTTCACCGCCCAGGGCTTCGGAGACCCGTGTGGGATCCACCACGTCGTAGCCGTGGTCGGACCCGGGGGTGGCGGTGAGTATGGGTGACAGGTAGACGGCGCCCGCCCCCAGCCGGTGCAGGTGGTCGAGCAGCGCGGTCGCGTCGGCCAGGGTGAAACCGGGCCTCAGCTGCAGTCGGTAGGTGGACGTCGGTGTGGCGCGGACGTTCCGGGGCGCACTGTGCGGACTCATCACTGAGGATCACTGCCCTTCGGTCCGGCGTGTCATGCACGCCCGCACGCACTCCCCCGGAGGTTGCCCGGAAGCTCCCTCCCTGCCACCTTTCACCAGTGGAAAACTCCTCGTTCACCTGCTGTCCACCCGGAGTCCCCCGAGCCGCCACGGACTCGTCCGGTTCCGCACACACCCGCGTTGGGACAGGTGGCCCCGAAATGATTAAATTCTTCGGCGGTCTTCCATTACCAGCGACAACGCGCCGAGGACCGGCTGCGAGCGGTGGTGACCATGAGGACCACCGACACCGACGAAGGGGATAGAGGCAGCGTGCTCCCGTCCAACAAGCGCACCCGCACCCAGGACCGCACCCGCCGCGGCTCCCGCGCCTACCGGGGCGCCGCCTCGGCCGCGTTGGCCGGACTGCTGCTGGCGACCACCGCCTGCGGCAGCGACGACGCCGTCGAGGGGGCCGCCCCGGCCGTCCCCGACGATCTGGAGTGCTTCTCGGGGAGTCTGCACGGGTCCGGGTCCAGCGCCCAGGAAAACGCGATGACGACGTGGATCGCGGGCTACCAGTCGGCCTGTGAGGACGCGCGCGTCTACTACGACTCGATCGGGTCGGGTGGCGGCCGCAACCAGTTCATCGACGGGGCGGTGACGTTCGCCGGGACGGATGCGCCGATGGACCCGGAGGAGAACGTCGACGCCCGGGAACGCTGCGGCGAGTCCGACACCATCAACCTCCCCGGTTACGTGGTGGCCATCGCCGTGGTGTTCAACCTGGAGGGGATCGACTCGATCAACCTGAGCCCGGACACGGTGGCGCGGATCTTCAACCAGGACATCACGCACTGGGACGACCCGGAGATCGCGGAGGACAACCCCGACCTCGATCTGCCGAACCTGGCGATCACCCAGGTGAACCGGGCCGACGACTCCGGTACGACGGAGAACTTCACGCACTACCTGTCCGAGGCGGCGCCCGACTCGTGGCCGCACGAGGCCGACGGCCAGTGGCCGATCACCCCGCGTGAGTCGGCGCAGGGCAACAGCGGCATCGCCGACACGGTCTCGCGGGCCGACGGCGCCATCGGTTACGTGGAGATGTCCCACCTGCACGGTCTGCCGACCGCCGACATCGGTGTGGGTGACGACTTCGTCGAGATCTCGCCGGAAGCGGCCGCCAAGGTCGTGGCCGAATCCCCGCGCCGCGAGGACAACACCAGCGAGTACGACCTGGCGTTGGACCTGGACTTCGGCACCACCGAGCCGGGCAGCTACCCGCTGGTCCTCGTGGCCTACGAGACGGTGTGCCTGGAGTACCCGGACGAGAACGAGGCCGAGCGGGTCAAGGCGTTCCTGAAGTACGTGGTGAGCGAGGAGGGCCAGCAGGAGGCCTCCGACGAGACCGACTCGACCCCGATCGACGACTCCCTGCGTGCCGACCTGCTGGAGTCGATCGACGCGATCGGTTCCTGATCCGTTCCCGGTGAGGACGAGTGCCCGACGGGACTCGGGGTTGCGGGCGTGCCGCGGTCGTGGCACGCCCGTTGCGCGTTCCGGAAGCGGTCGGGAACGGCCAGAGCGGCTGACCCCGGTCAGGACCGGGCGGCCTCCGGGGCCGCGGTGCCCGGCCGGAACGGCGGCCTCCGGTCCGCCGCCGTGCTCAGTCGTCGGGCCCGGGCATCTCCCGGCCGGAGGCGCGGCAGGCCCGGTACCAGAGGGAACGCAGCCGCGCTCGGAGACCGCGGTGCCGCGGCCGGTCCGGGTACGCGTCCAGCTCGGGCTCACCGTCCCTCTCCCCGTCCTCCTCGCCGTCCCTTGCTCCGCCGCTCTGGAGGGGGTACTCCTCCCGCGGGTGTTCGGTGTCCTCGCTTCGGTCAGGGCCCTGTTCCCGAGGGGCCGGGCGCGGCGGGGGTGGCCGGTACTGGGTGAGGTCGGTGAGGGTGTCCTCGCCGCCGTGGATGCGGTAGCGGCCGTGCAGTTCGGCGACCACGTCGGCCAGGTCTTCGTCCTCTCCGCACACGCGCATGGCGCGGGCCAGGGCACGGGTGCGCCACAGCCGCACCCCGGCGTCGCGGGTCGGTGAGGCGGCGAGGAAGAGCTCGGTGAGCCCGGCGCGGGCCCGTTCCGTGCTGGCCAGGAGGCGGGACAGGGCGACCTCGCCCAGCCCCCAGGCGACGGGGAGCTGGAGGAGGAAAGGCGACGGGAAGCCGGTCTTGGGCACGCTGGAGGAGAAGGAGAGCCGGGGTTCGCGCAGGTAGTTGGCCTGGACGAGGCGCAGGTCCAGGTGGGGGCCGTCGATCCCGCCGGGGGCGGCCTCGGCGCACTCCCAGTCGGCGACCAGGGTCACGGCCAGGTCGGTCTCTGTGCTGGCGAGGAGTCGGTCCACGCATGCGCGCACAAGGTGGTAGGGAGCTCCGTCCACGTCCACGACGGCGTGGACCAGCGGGGTCCGGCGGCGCGGTTCCGGAACGCGTTCGCGGTAGGCGTGCGGGTGCGGCATGAGTTCGGCGAGGACCTCGGTGCGGAAGCGTTCCGAGGGCAGGCGGGTGCGGGCTGTGGAGGCCGCGCCCACGTGCCAGGCGGTGGCCGTGCGTTCGGGGACCAGGACCGCCCCGGCCTGCCACAGCCGGTAGCCGAACTCGGTGTCCTGGCCGAGGTCGAGGTCGGGGTCGACGCCGCCCGCCGCCTCGTAGAGGGTGCGCCGGACGGCCGCCGCGGCGCCCACGTGTGCGTGGAAGCCCAGGTGGTCGGCGTCGCGCAGGTGATCGGTCTGGTCGAGGAGGTGTTCGACCCATCCGTGGCGGCCACCCGTGTCGAGTTCCCGGTGCAGGTTGCCCGACCGGGCCGCGGAGAGCACGTCCGCGGGGCCTTGGGGTTCGGTGTCGGTGAAGCGGATGCGTCCGAGGGTGACGCATTCGGCGTGGGTGTGGTGCCAGCGGGCCTGGGCCTCGACGAACTCGGGGCAGGCGACCATGTCGGCGTCCATCCAGAGCAGGATGTCGCCGGTGCTGGTGTGGGCACCGTAGGCGCGGGCGTAACCGGCACCCCAGCCGCCGTCGGGCGCGGCCACGACGCGGCACCGTTCCGGGCGCTGTTCGGGCAGCCGGAGCGGTGGTGAGGAGTGGTCGTCGACGACCACGACATCGAGGAGGTGTGCCGGGTAGGTCTGGACGGAGAGGGAGGCCAGGGCGAGGTCGAGGCGGTCCTGTCCGCCCCGGGCGGGGATGACGACGCTGACGCTGAGCTCCGGTGCCCAGCAGCCGGTCGCGGGGGGTGTCAGCGCACTCCAGTCGTTGCGGTAGACGCGGGTGGTGACGCGTTCCACCCGGCCTCGGTGCGACACCCCATCAATGTGGGACCCTACGTGCTTATTCAGTGACACACAGTCACTATAGCGAGGTTTGCCTACACAGCGTGAGATGTTCTGCCCGATGTGTCACATCACCGCGGCTGCCCGGATATCCCGAACACCCGGATCCGTCCCCGCGTCGGCGGGGACCGGGGTCAGCTCCGCGGGCCGGAGTCGGACTTCAGCATCCGGACCCCGAGGAAGATGACACCGACGACCAGACCGATCATGACGACCCACACCAGCAGGCCGATGATCACGGACAGCAGCCAGAAAACGACGATCACGGCCGCGATAGCCGCGGCGACCCTGAGAAGTAGACGACCCATGGGCCGTAGGATACGCGGCCACCTGCGCCGGTGGAACCCCGGCCCAGTCTCACCGGGCCCCGGCGTTCAACGAGCCGCGAGGCGCGCAGAACGGGGCGCCGGGGCCGGTGTTCGCGCACCGGCCCCGACGGCCCCTCTTGCTAGCTCTCAGGGCAGAACACCTAGCCCGGGCGGACCGCGCCGGTGAAGACGCTGTCCCAGTAGGAGGCCAGGTCGATCTCCTCCAGCGGCTTGGACGGGTTGGAGCCGTGGATCATGTTGCCGTTTCCGGAGTAGATGCCCACGTGGCTCGGCGACGACTCGCTGTAGAAGAACAGCAGGTCACCCGGCTCGAGCTGGTCACGGGAGACCGGGGTTCCGGCGTTGACCTGGTCGTAGGTGGTGCGGGGCAGGCTCACGCCCGCCTCGGCCCAGGCTGCCTGGGTCAGGCCGGAGCAGTCGAAGCCGTCCGGGCCGGTTCCGCCCCAGACGTAGGGCTTGCCGATCTGGTCACGGGCGAAGTCCAGGACGGCCTGGACGTCACCGGAGACGGCGGCGTCCCCGCCGGAGGAACCGCCGTCATTCGAGGCCTGAGTGGCCTCGCCGGCGGTCGGGTCGACCCCGCCGAGATCCTCGAGAACCTCCGCCTGCTCGTCCAGGGCGCTCTCGCCCTGGGTCATGGCGGCCTCGGCTGCCTCCAGGGCATCGGCCGCGGCCTCCTCGGAGGCTTCGGCGGCGCCGTGCAGCTCCTCGGCGTGCTCGACGTCACTCACGTAATCGGAGAGCACCGTCTGCTGTCTCTCCGAAAGGTAGTTCAGGTCGGCGATGTTCTTCAGCGCGCTGTCGGCGTCGCCGCCGAACAGGACGTCCATGGGGTTGTGCGTGGCGCCCCGGTAGACGCTCTGCACGATCACGGAGATCTGACCGGACACGGAGTCCAAGTCCTCCTGCGCGTCCTCCAGCTGCTCCTCGAGGTCCTCGAGCTGGGCCTCGGCCGCGGCCTGGTCTTCCTCCGCGTCGTTGTAGGCGGCGTTCAGGACGGAGAGCTCCTCCTCGAGCTCTTCGTAGCGTTCACGCGCCTCGGACTCCGAGGGCTCAGCCAGCGCGACACCGGAGGAGAGCACCACGGCGCCGAGGGCGACGAAGCCGACCGTCGCGAGGCGACGTCGGGGTTCGGGGTTGCGAGTCAAAGCACCGACTGCCTTTCTCCCACACCCGTTTACCGACACATGGGCATCCCGAAGGCACGCCGAGGGACGGCGTGGGAACACGTGTTCAGGGGATCCGGCGGCGGCGAGAAGGGCCGCAAGAAGTCGCCGGGCGTTGTGACGGCCTCTGCTCCTGGGAAAAGGACAGCTGTTGAGCAGAGTGCAACGGAAAGTCAGACGCTGTCACCCTGGTGGTGACGAACTGGGACGTTCCGACCTGAGGGGAACACTAGGTCATCACTCGGACTGAACGCGACCCGTTCGTTACCTTCGCTTGGGCAACCCACCTGACCTGCACTGGACGCGTCGAGCACGGGAAGCCCGCAGTGGGCGCGAGTGAGGGCGCATTCTTCCCGAGGAGGGCACGCCAAAACCCGACCAAGCGCCCAGTTGACCGTGATGCGTATCACAGTGAAACAGGGAAGGGGTCGGGCTGGGTGCGCGCCCGACCCCGGGACATCAGAGGTGGCGACCCCACCAGTCCAAGACCGCCTCGAACCGGGACACCCGGTGGCTGGGCAGGCCCGAGCGCGTCAACTCGTGCCCCTCACCCGGGAACACCAGCATCTCGGTCTCGTGCCCGCGCCGTTTGAGCGCCACGTACAGGCGCTGGGCCTGTTCGAGCGGGCAGCGCCAGTCCTGCTCGGAGTGGATGATCAGGAAGGGCTTGTCGATCTGGTCCGCGTACGTGAGCGGGCTCTCCTTGGGCCAGGTCTCTGGGGGACCGTACAGCGGCCCCGGGAAGTAGGCCCCGATGTCGGAGGAGCCGTGCATGCTCTCGATCGCGTTGACCGCGCGCTCGCTGATCGCGCCCCGGAAGCGCTCCCCGTGGTGGGCCGCGATCCACGTGGTCATGAACCCGCCGTGCGAGCCGCCCATGACACCCACCCTGGAGGCGTCCAAGCGCTCGTCCTCGAGTGCCTGGTCCAGGAAGGCCAGCAGGTCGGTCGCGGTGACCGCGCCCACCGAACCGATGACCGCCCGCCCGTGCTCCTGGCCGTAACCGGAGGAGCCGCGCGGGTTGCAGTACACCACCGCGTACCCGGCGGCGGCGTAGACCTGGGTCTCGTCGAAGAGCTGCCAGCCGTACTGGGCGAAGGGACCCCCGTGGATCATCAGCAGGACCGGGTGCGGCCCCTCGCCCTCGGGCACCGCCACCCACCCGTGGACCGGGTGGCCGTCGGCGGTGTGTGCGGTCAGCTCAGTCACCGGAACCGGGTCCAGGGACTCGCTGGTGAAGGAGGTCAGGGCCCGGGTGCCGTCCCGGGTGAGGACGTAGAGTTCGCCGCTGTCCCGCTCGCCCGCGGCCACCGCCACGGTCACGCCGTTGGCGTGGTCGAAACCCTGGACCTCGACGTGCCCGCCCAGCAGAGTGGAGAGCTCACCCTCGGGGGTGACCCGGTAGAGCTCGACCGCCCCGCGGTTCTCGCCCGCGACCAGCACACCCTGTTCGGTGGCCTGCGTACTCGCGGTCATGCGCGGGTCCTCGGTGCCGGTGAGACGCCGGGGAGCGGCGGAACCGTCGAAGGGCACCGACCACAGTCCGCTGACCCTGCCCACGAAGTCGCCGCCGTCGGGGCCCAAGTCGTCGGCGAGGAAGTACACCGTGGCGCCGTCCTCGGACAGGCTCACGGCGCGCCCACCCAGGTCGCCCCGGGTGATTCTGCGCGGTCGGGCCCCAGCCTCCGGGGCACACGTCCACACGTCCTGGATCAGGTCGGTGTCGCGGGTCTCGTGCAGCGCGCCGTCGAACACCAGGCCGGTGCCGTCCGGCGTCCACAGAGGACGGCCGTGGTCCCGGTCGCCTTCGGTGACCCGGATCGGTTCGCCCGTCTCCCCCTCGCCGGT
The DNA here is from genome assembly GCF_054777395.1 of Nocardiopsis oceani. Taxonomy (NCBI): domain Bacteria; kingdom Bacillati; phylum Actinomycetota; class Actinomycetes; order Streptosporangiales; family Nocardiopsidaceae; genus Nocardiopsis; species Nocardiopsis oceani. The sequence goes on along the minus strand of NZ_BAAHAR010000015.1, from coordinate 35,698 downwards.
TTCCCCCGACGGGTCGATCGGGGCGCTCACGAAGATGTGCTGGGGCCGGTCGACGGTGAAGCCGATGTTGTCGATCCGGTACTTGAAGGTGGTGATCCGGCGCGGCGGCTCCTTGTCCGGTGCGCCCTCCACGTAGCGCCCGTCCTCCGGCACGCGCGCGTTGTAGGCCAACCGGGTCGAGTCGGGGCTCCAGGTGAACTGGCCCGTGCCCAAGGGGTGGTCGGTGATCTTCCACGGCTAGCCGCCGTCGACGGGCAGCACGTGGATCTGGGGGCGCTTGTCCTCGTCGGGCCGGAGGAAGGCGATCCACCGGCCGTCGGGCGAGAAGGCGGGGGCACCGTCCCGGCTTCCCCGAGTGAGTTGTCTGGGCTTCTCGGCGCCGTCGGTGGGCACGCTCCACAGGGAGCCGAGGTAGGCGTCCTCCTTCAGGTCCGGCCGGGTCACGGCGAAGACCGCTCGGCCACCGTCCGGGGACAGTGACGGTGCGCTGAGACTGTGCAGGTAAGCGATGTCAGCGGGTTTCATGCTCGGGTGGCGGCCGTGCTCAGGGGTGCACGGTCCGCCTCCTCCTTCCCATCGGGTGCTGGGAATACATCTAGCCGGAGAGGTCCCGGTCAGAGGGTGATCCCACCGGGACCCTATCGACGCGATAAAGGGCAAATCCAGCCTTACTTGGCCTTTCGGTCAGCGGGTCGGTGCTCCGACCCTCATCGCCTCAGATCGGTCTCCAGGCGGGTGCAGACCCAGCGCCCCTCCTCCCTGCGGAGCCGGAAGGCGAACACCCGCGTACGCCGGTCGCAGTCGATCACGGCACTGGCCTCCACCGCACCCGCCCCGAGCGGCTGGTGGAACACCCGGGCCAAGCGGGGCGCCAACGCGCAGCTCACCGTGCCCCGGAGGCGGCGCAGCTCCTCCCGGACCGGAACCGTCACGTGGTGGCGAAGTACCTCCGGGGCCCGTCGGCCCACGAGGACCTCGGCCATCTGCTGGGCCAGCCGGTGCACGTCACCGGGGGTCCGGTGGCCCGCCAGGACCGGCGCCCCGCACCGGCCCACGGACATACCGCGGCGCGGGGTCCGCGCCGGGGTCCGCGCCGGCCGCCAGGCGGCGGACGGCGCACGGTTGCAGAGAGCACGCTGGCAGGGGAGGCCGTCGGGGGTGTACGACATGAACAGATCCCTTCCGAGGGGGAGACGAAACCCTTCCCCCTACAAGGAGCCGTGAGGAGGGCACTCGTGCCACCTGGAATACCAGCTTTTTCGCCTATCCAACACGGCGTGCCGCAGACGAGCGGCCGCCGCCCCACAACCGGCATACTGCAGACGTGACACACGCGTACCTTTCCTCCCCCGTGCCCGTCGCCCTCGCCCACAGGGGCGGGTGGCTCACCGATGACCGGGGCGCGCGGCGCACTGAGCTGGAGAACACCGCAGTGGCCTTCCAGCACGCCGTCGACCTCGGCTTCACGTACCTGGAGACGGACGTGCACGCCACCAGCGACGGCGTGCTCATGGCCTTCCACGACGACACCCTGGACCGCACCACCGACCGGGTCGGTGCCATCTCCGCGCTGCCCCACCGCGAGGTCGCCCGAGCCCGGGTCGCGGGCAAGGAACCGGTGCCCGCTTTGGAGGACCTGATCGGCTCCTGGCCCGGAGCCCGGTTCAACATCGACCTGAAGTCGGACGGCGCCGTCCTGCCCCTGCTGGACGTGCTCCGCCGCACGGGCGCCTGGGACCGGGTGTGCGTGGGCTCCTTCGACCAAGACCGCCTCAACCGGGCCCGCCACCTCTTCGGCCCCCGTGTGGCGACCTCCTGCGGACCGGTGGACGTGGCCCGGCTCCGGCTGGCCTCCCTGTCCCCGCTGCTGCGCCCGGCCGCCAGCCGCGTCCCGGTCTGCGCCCAGATCCCGCTGAGCCACAACGGCTTCCCCCTGCTCAGCCGGGACGTGATCCGCACCGCGCACCGGCTCGGCATGCAGGTCCACGTGTGGACGATCAACACGCCCGAAGTGATGGAGCGGCTGCTCGACGCGGGTGTGGACGGGATCGTCACCGACAACACGACCGCACTGCGCGAGCTCCTGGTCAGGCGCGGCCGCTGGAACCCCGGCAACCCCACCCGGAACGGATAATCCCCTCCATGTCCACGACCCCCTCTGCCCCGGCGGCGGACAACTCGCCGTCGCCCGACCCCAAGCAGCGCAGGCGCGAGCAGCGCGGCTGGTACACCTACGACTGGGCCAACCAGGTGTTCATCACCTCGGTGGTCACGGTCCTCATCGGCCCCTACCTGTCGGGGTTGGCCTGCGCGGAGGCGGGCGCGGGCGACGACTGCTCCCAACCGGGCCTGCTCCTCTACCCGCTCGGGGTCGAGTGGTTCAGCGTGCACCCGAACTCGCTGCATCCCTTGGTAACCACGGTTGCGGGGATCCTGCTGCTGGTGCTGCTGCCCGTTGTGGGGGCACTGGCCGACCACACCCAATACAAGAAGCGGTGGCTGTTCTGGCTGGCCGCCATCGGATCGCTGTGCGTGAGTTCGCTGTACTTCACCAGCGACTACCAGGTCGCGGCACTGCTGTTCATCGTGGGCAACACGTTCTACGGGATGTCCCTGGTGGTGTTCAACGCCTTCCTGCCGGAGATCGCCACCTCCGAGGAACGCAACCGCGTCTCAGTGACCGGGTGGTCGATGGCCTATCTGGGCGGGGGGATCCTGCTCGCCGCACACCTGGGTCTGCTGGCCTTCGCCGAGGACCTGGGTGTGGCGGAGGACCACGCGGTGCGCATCGCCTTCGCCTCGGTGGGCGTGTGGTGGCTGGGATTCTCCGTCATCGGCATCCGGCTGCTGCGCAACCGCTACGGCAAACTCGCCGCCGGCCCGGGGGCTCCCAAACTGGGGTCCTCGCTCAAGCAGTACTTGCGCACGCTGGGCGAGATGCGGCGCTTCCCCAACACGCTGAAGTTCCTGATCGCGTTCGTACTGTTCAACAACGGCATCCAGGCCGTCATCTACTTCGCGGGCAGCTTCGCCAGCCAGGATCTGCAACTGCCGTTGGAGGTGCTGAGCGGCACCATCCTGCTCATCCAGTTCGTCGCCTTCGCCGGCGCCCTGATCATGGGCTGGATCGGCCGCCGGTTCGGCACCAAGAACACCGTTCTCGCCGGCCTGGTCGCCTGGTGCTTCCTGGTCACGGCCGGCTACTACCTGCCCCCGAACGACCCGCTGCTGTTCTTCCTGTTGGGCGCCGGCATCGGGCTGGTTCTGGGCGGCACGCAGTCGCTGGCGCGGGCGCTGTACTCGCTGCTCATCCCGCGCGGGCACGAGGCCGAGTACTTCAGCCTCTTCCAGCTGGCCGACCGGGGGTCGGTGCTGCTGGGTGCCGCCTCGATCACCCTGGTCGTCAACCTGACCGGCGGCTTCCGCACCGCCATCTTCTCCCTGGTGGTGTTCTTCATCATCGGAGGCCTGCTGCTGTGGTGGACCAACCTCAAAGAGGGCATCGAAGCGGTCGGCAACGAGGTACCCGGCAACCTTTGACGCCGCCCTCGGACCGGTTCCCCCTTGGGAAAAGAATCAGGGGAACTCGCGGATTCTGCCCACACCGGCCCGCCCGCTCCGCTAACGTCTTTCTCGAACGTGTGAACGAGACACCGGGAGGGGGTGGGACCCGTGGCCGAGACCGCCCCACACCAAGCCGACCAGCAGCCTGAAGGCAAGAAGAAGCGCAAGAACAAGCGGGGGTTTCAGCCCCGCCCCGGGCACGCGGTCCAGGCCTACGTCTTCGCCCTGGACCCCGGCGCCGAGACCGAGCAGCGGCTGCGCTCGCACTGCGGAGCCGCCCGGACGGCCTTCAACTGGGCCCGCAACCACATCCTGGCCACCTGGGACCAACGCAAGGCCGAGGCCTCCTACGGCATCGCAGAGTCCGAGCGCACCCCGTGGCGGTCCTGGTCACTGCCCGCCCTGCGGCGGGCCTTCAACGCCACCAAGAGGGAAGATCCCCGGTTCGCCACCTGGTGGGCCGACAACTCCAAGGAGGCCTACAACACCGGCATAGCGAACGCGGCGGCTGCCTTTGACGGCTACTCCGCCGCCAAGCGGGGCGATCGCAAAGGGCCGAAGGTGGGGGTGCCGCGGCCCAAGTCCAAGCACCGGGCGCCCCTGTCGTGCCGGTTCACCACCGGTGCGATCCGGTGCGAGGACACCCGCCGCCACGTGAGGCTGCCGGTGGTGGGGCGGGTGCGCACCCATGAGTCCACCCGCAAACTCCACCGCCGCCTGGCCAACGGCACCGCGCGGATCCTCTCGGCCACGGTCTCGCACCGGCGGGGGCGGTGGCAGGTGTCCTTCCAGGTCGAGATCGAACGCGCCCCCCGTGTCCCGGCCCGGCCGGAGGGGGTGGCCGGGGTGGACCTGGGGGTGAAGTCTTTGGCGGTGGTCGCCGACACCGATGGTGGGGTGTGGCAGGTGGCCAACCCCCGCCACCTGGAGGGGGCACTGACCGACCTGCGCCGGGCCTGCCGGAGGGTGTCGCGTCGCCAGGGTCCGGACCGGCGCACCGGGCGCCCTCCCTCCAAGCGGTGGGTCAAGGCCAACCGGGCCCGCAACAAGGTGCACCACCGGGTAGCGAACCTGCGCACCAACGCGCTGCACCACCTGACCACCAGTGTGGCGCGGGAGTACGGCACGGTGGTGGTGGAGGACCTCAACGTGGCCGGGATGGTCAAGAACCGCCGTCTGGCCCGCCGCATCCAGGATGCGGGGTTCGGTCAGATCCGCCGCCAACTGGACTACAAAACCACCTGGAACGGTGGGCGCCTGGTGGTGGCCGACCGGTGGTTTGCCAGTAGTAAGACCTGCTCGGGGTGCGGGGCGACGAAAGCCAAGTTGCCACTGCACGTCCGGGTGTTCGACTGCGACGAGTGTCCCCTGATGTTGGATCGGGATGTGAACGCAGCACGCAACCTCGCCGCCTTGGCGGCGCAGGTGGGCAGTACCGGTACCGGAGTGGCCGGAGACCGGGGAGCGAGGGCTCCGAAGGCCCGTGGAGCCGACCGTAAGACCCGCACTACCCGCACCCGCCGCAGGGCGGGTGCGGGGCGGGCTGGTGGCGCAAGACCGCACAGGCGGAAGGAAGCGGGACACCGTCGTCAGGACACCCAACTGAGGTTGTGGTGACACCGTCACGGACCTTTCGTACAGAAATGCACGGGATGCTGATGTTTGCATAAGACATCAGCAACGGTATGGGTTGGCGGGCGCTACGGTGCGGGTTCTGCACGGTGTGTGGTCCAGGGACACGCTGCTGCTCTGGGGCGAGGGGGAACCGGGTGTTCCCGACGGGGACGCGCGACGCTCCCCTGGGGCGCACCCCTTCGGTGCGGGTGTCACGGAACTGCGTGAGGCGGTGGCCAAGGCCGGGCTCGACCCGGGCACGGTCCACACCACCGATCTCGTGCTGTCGCTGCCCAGTACCGCCACACCGGACGGCGACGCCCCGGCGCCGTCCGGCTCCACCGACCCCTCCCCCGCGGCGCTCCTGCCCTGGCGGGTCACGGCCCTGGAACTGTCCTCGGCCGAGGCCGACACGCTCCTGGGGGCGCTCGAACAGCTGCCCTGCGGGGTCGGCCCCGCCCTGACCCACCTACGCGCGATCCACGCCTTCGCCGAACACCTGGTGCGCGCGGGCGGTGTCCTTCCCGACCTGGTGGGTTCGCCGCCGCGAGCGCGCTGGCGGCCCGCGCCGCTGGACCGCGCCGAGGAGCACCTGGCGGCGCTCACCGACGCCCTGCCGCCGTCGGCCTCCGCCCACCTGCAGGTGCCGGGCCGGGGCGGCTCAGTGCGCGACAGAGCGGCGCGGGAAGAGGTGGCGCGGACCTGTGTGCTGGCTCCACTGGAACTGCTCACCGACGCCGCCGCCCGTCGGATGGCCGTGGTCTGGGCCCGAGCAGACGACTCGGCCGCAAACGCCTCCGAAGACACCCCCGTGCCCGCCCCCGAGCAGGCACCTGCAGCGCGGTTGGCGACCGCGCTCACCGGGCACCGCACCCGCGTCGACGAGGACACGGCGCGGGCACTGCGCGGGCCCCTGCGCGCATGGCGTTCCCGAGTGCGCGGCGGCGGCCGGGCCCAGCTGCTGTTCGTGCTCCGCGAGCCCGAGCACGAGGGCGCCCAGGGCAGTCCCCGTCCCTGGACCCTGGAGTTCTGGGTGCGCTCCACCGCCGACCCCGGGCTGCGCCTGCCCCTGGAACAGGTGTGGTTGGGCGAGGGTGCGGCCTGGCTGCCCGAGAACGTCGGCTCCACCGCCCTGGCCGACCTGCGCCGTGCCGCCCGCCACCTGCCCGCGCTCCACCGGGCGCTGCGCGAACTGGCCCCGGCCCGGCTGGCCATGGACACCGGCGCGGCGCAGGCCTTCGTCGGCGGGGCCTCGGCCCGTCTGACGGCGGCCGGGTTCGGTGTCGTTTTGCCCGACTGGAGCGGTCGGAGCGCCCTCGGGCTGCGGATGACCGTGCACGAGGAGCCCGAGCGGCGCCGACGCGGCGGGGTGAGCCCCACCGACCTGGTCGACGTGTCCTTCGAGGCGCTGCTGCGCGGCCCCGGCGCGGACGGCCCCCTCACCGCCGAGGAGCTGGACGAACTCGCGGAGTTGGCGCGGCTCAAGCGCTCTCTGGTCCGGGTGCGGGGCCGGTGGATGGAGATGGATCCCGAGCGGGTCGGAGCGGCCCTGGACCTGATGCGGCGAAGCGGCCGGGTGCGCCGCGAGGAGGCGCTCCGGGCGGCGATCGGCGCGCAGGAGTCCCCGCTGCCGGTGGCGGACGTGGTGGCTGACGGCCCGTTGGGCGCCCTGTTGGACGGCGGCGCCAAGGCCGAGCCGCGGCCGATGGGTGTCCCGGCGGGCTTCGAGGGCGCGCTCCGCCCCTACCAGGACCGCGGTGCGGCCTGGCTGCGGTTCCTGGGTGAGCTGGGGCTGGGCGCAGTGCTCGCCGACGACATGGGGCTGGGCAAGACCGTGCAGCTGCTGGCGCTGCTCACCGATGAGCGCGGCGCGGGCCCGGCGCCCGGCCCCACCCTGCTGGTGTGCCCCGTGTCGCTGGTGGGCAACTGGCGGCGCGAAGCGGAGAAGTTCGCCCCGGGCCTGCGGGTACACGTCCAGCACGGCCCGGACCGGCCGTCCGGGAACGCGCTGGCCCGGCTCGTGGGCGCCTGCGACCTGGTGGTCACGACCTACGGGGTGGTGGCGCGCGATGCCGAGGAGCTGGCGGGCATGCCCTGGCACCGGGTGGTGTGCGACGAGGCTCAGGCGTTGAAGAACCACGGGACCCGGCAGGCGCGGGCCGTGCGCTCCCTGCCCGCCGCCACCCGGATCGCGCTCACCGGCACCCCGGTGGAGAACAACCTGGGCGAGCTGTGGTCGGTGATGGAGTTCGCCAATCCGGGGCTGTTGGGGACGGCGGCCGACTTCCAGCGCGCGGTGGCCGACCGGGCCGAGGCGGAGCAGGGCACTGGGGACGGCACCGATCTGGTGCGCCGCCTGACGGGGCCGTTCGTGCTGCGTCGGCTCAAGACGGACCGTTCGATCATCGCCGACCTGCCAGAGAAGCAGGAGATGCGCACCTGGTGCACGCTCACACCCGAACAGGCCTCGCTGTACAAGGCAGTGGTGGACGACATGGCCGAACGGATGGCCGAGGCCGACGAGAAGGAGCGCAAGGGGCTGGTGCTGGCGACGATGTCCCGGCTCAAGCAGATCTGCAACCACCCCGCCCAGTTCCTTGGGGACGGTTCGGCTCTGGCCGGGCGGTCGGGCAAGCTCGACCGGTTGGAGGCGGTCCTGGGCGAGGCGGCAGCCGAGGGCGACAAGGCGCTGTGCTTCACCCAGTACGCGCGCTGGGGTGAGCGGCTGGCCCCCTACCTGCGTTCCCGGATCGGGGTACCGGTGCTGTGGTTGCACGGGGGTACCTCCAGGGCCGACCGCGAGCGGATGACGGAGCACTTCCAGACGGCTTCGGGTCCGGTGGTGTTCCTGCTGTCGTTGAAGGCGGCCGGGACCGGGCTGAACCTGACCGCCGCCAACCACGTGGTGCACGTGGACCGGTGGTGGAACCCCGCGGTGGAGAACCAGGCCACTGACCGGGCCTTCCGGATCGGGCAGCGCCGGGACGTACAAGTGCGCAAGCTGGTCTGTGTGGGGACCGTCGAGGAACGGGTGGACGAGATGATCGAACGCAAGAGCGCGCTGGCCGACGGCGCGGTGGCCACCGGTGAGCAGTGGCTGAGCGGGTTGTCCGTGGACGACCTGCGCGATGTTGTGCGGATGGCGCCCGAGGCGGTGGCCGGATGAGCTGGTCGGAGCTGCTCGGCGAGGCCTTGGCGGGTTCCGACGGCCACAGGGTCGAGCGGATCGCGGTCCGTCCCGGCGAGGTCACCGCCCGGGTGGGCGGGCACGAGACGAGCCTGATCAGGACCGAGTGGCCGGAACAGGAGTGGGTACGCGTGTGCGCCGCGCTGGCCTCGCAGCCGGTGTTCAGGGCCCGTGTGCTGGGCGGCGAATTGCCGGAGGCGGCGGCCCGCGTGTTCGCGCTGCTGGGCCTGGACCTGGTTCCCCGCGGCTGGGGCGGCCTGGTGGCGACGTGTTCGTGCGACCACTGGGCGGGGCGCTGCGCCCACCTGTCCGCGACCGCCGCCGCGCTGGGGGCCGAGGCCGACCGGGACCCCTTCGTCCTGACCCGGTGGGCGGGCCGGGAGCGGAGGCCGCTCGTGGAACTGGTCAGAGACCTCTCTACCGGAACAATGGGACCCTCGGCGCGAGAAGCGGCGTTCGACAACGACGATCACACCGGCTTTTCCCCGGAACACGAGGACACCCACGACCGCGTTTTCGCTCCCGAGGCACGAACAACCGGACCCCTTTCGGCTGCGGCCTTCTGGGCGGAGCCGTCGCCACCGCCGCCACCGCCCCTGCCGGAGGGGGTAGCGGATCGTGTCAGAGCCGCCGCCCCAGGGCATGTAGCCGACGAACTACCCGGTTTCGACCGTTCCGGGATGTCCTTTCCCGCGCGTGAAGGGCGGATGTGAAGTATCGCCCCGACTTTCTTGCGTAAATCGCCGGTAAGGCGGGCGAAACGCGGTTACGATTCTGCTGGAGATAACCGCGCACTACTAGCCCTGATTGGTACCCTCTCTATGGCCGATCGCTTCCCTCCGCACATCGACATGGACACGCCGAGCATCGCGCGGATGTACGACTACCTGCTGGGCGGGAAAGACAACTTCGAAGCGGACCGCAAGGCCTGCGAGGAGCTCGCCGCGGGGATCCCCGAACTCGTCGCCTTCGCCAACGACAACCGGGCCTTCCTCGGCCGGGCCGTCGAATACGTGAGCGAACGGGGTGTGGAGCAGTTCCTCGACCTCGGCGCGGGCCTGCCCACCACCGAGAACACCCACCACGTCGCCCAGCGGGCCAACCCCAGGGCGCGCGTGGTCTACGTGGACCACGACCCCATCGTGCTCGCCCACGGACGCGCCTTGGTCACCGACAGCGCCGGCACCACGTTCCTCATGGCCGATATCCGCGACACCGATCAGATCCTCGGCGCCCCGGAGACCCAGGAACTCATCGACCCCGACCTGCCCGTGTGCCTCATGCTCGTGTCGCTGCTGCACTGCCTGCCCGACGAGAGCGACCCCTTCGGCATGATCCGCTCCCTGATGGACCGGCTCGCCCCCGGTTCCTGCGTGATCTTCTCCCACATCGTCTCCGACGACACCGAGGCCGCCGCCTGGATGACGGAAAAGATCCTGTCCTTCGGCACCCCCTGGGGCCGTGTGCGCAGCCCAGAGGAGGCCGCCGTCGTGTTCTCCGGCCTGGACCTGGTCAGCCCGTGGAACGACGGCCGCGACCAGGCCCCCTACACCGTGGACTGCGCCACCTGGCGCCACCCCGACCGCGACCCGCTGTTCCGCCCGACCGACCCGGGGATCAAACGGTGGGAGCTCTCCGGGGTGGCCTTCAAACCCTGACTGGCTACGCGGTACCGGGAACCGGCGGCACGGGTACCGGTGTTGGCGCCGAGGGCAGCCCCGTCGGCGCTAACCCATCAGCCGGTCCACCTCGGATCCCGACAGCGCCCCTGACATCCGCTCGAAGGTCCCGTGCTCGGCGATCTCCCTGGCCGCCGCCACCGCCTGGGTCAGCGCCGAACGCGAGAGCCCCGAACCCAGGCTGACCCGGCGTGCACCGAGGGCGCCCAGCTCCGCCACCGACATCCGAGCCGCCGCCCCCGCAGCGAGGACGTTGACCGGGCGCCGCACCGCGGCGCAGACCGCACGGATCGCGTCGGGGTCCGGCAGACCCGGTGCGTACAGCACATCCGCGCCTGCCTCCTCGAAGGCCTGCAGCCTGCGGATCGTGTCCTCCAGGTCTGGTCGGCCGTGGAGGAAGTTCTCCGCCCGGGCCGTGAGAGTGAAGGGATATGGCAGTGCCCGAGCTGCCTCGACCGCCGCCGCGACCCGCTCCACCGCGAGGCCCGGCTCGTATACCGGCGTGTCAGGGTGCCCGGTGGTGTCCTCGATCGAGCCGCCCACGATTCCCGTGCCACCGGCCTCCCGAACGGTCCGGGCGACGTCCTCGGGGGTGTCGCCGAAACCGTTCTCCAGGTCCGCGGTCACCGGCAGGTCCGTGGCGGCGGCGACCGCCGCTGCGTTGCGCAGCGTTTCCTCCCGGGTGACCAGACCTGCCCCGTCCCGGTGTCCCAACCCGTGCGCCAGCCCGGCGCTGGTGGTGGCCAGGGCAGGGAAACCGAGCCCCGACAGCAGCCGGGCCGTGCCGGCGTCCCAGGCATTGGCCACGACGAAGGCCTCGGAAGCGTGGTGCAGTGCGCGGAAGCGCTCACCGCGCTCGCGCACACCGTCTTCAGAAATGTCCATGGACACGTTCTATCCCACGGCTCGGACAGTCCCCGGCTCAGTCACCGGCTCAGTGAGCGTCCTCGTCGAAGGTCTCCTGGGCGATGGCGAAGGCCTTGTTGGCGGCCGGGACCCCGCAGTAGATCGCTGCCTGGAGGAACACCTCGCCGATCTCGTCCGGGGTCAGGCCGTTGCGCCGCGCCGCGCGCACGTGCATGGCCAGCTCACCCCAGTGGCCCTTGGCGACCAAGGCGGTCAGCACCATGCAGCTGCGGGTGCGCCGGTCCAGGCCGGGGCGGGTCCAGATCTCGCCCCAGGCGTAACGGGTAATGAGGTCCTGGAAGGGCTCCGTGAAGCCGGTCTTGCGCTCCTCAGCCCGGTCGACGTGCGTGTCGCCGAGCACGCTCCGGCGCACCCGCATACCGGACCCGTACCGGTCAGCGGAGGCCAGGTGCTGGGTGATGAGCGTGTTCACCTTGGCCGCGTGCTCCCAGGAGAGCAGGTGGGCGGCGTCGTCGAGAACGACATACCTGGCGCCGGGGATCCGCTCGGCGATCACCGACCCGTGGCCCTCCGGCGGGGTGGCCGGGTCCTCCGCACCGGAGACGACCAGGGTGGGCGAGACGACCCGGTGGAGGTCCTCGCGCACGTCGTGCTGGCTGATGGCCTCGCAGCATCCCGCGTAGCCCTCGTCGGGGGTGTCCACGATCTGGCCGCGCAGCCGGTCGACGTCCTGGGGGTGCTCTTCCGCGTAGCCCGGGGTGAACCAGCGCCCCACCACGGCGTCGGCCAGAGCACCGGTGCCCTTGTCGCGGGCCAGGGCGGCACGGTCGAGCCAGCTCTGGGCAGGCCCGGGGTACGGGGTGGTGGCCAGCAGGACGAGGTGGTCGATCCGTTGGGGGGCGTTGACCGCCAGCCACTGGCCGACCATCCCGCCGATGGACAGGCCGGCGTAGTGGACGCGTTCGATCCCCAGCCGGTCGAGGAGGGCGAGGACGTCGCCGCCGAGGTCGGCCATGCTGTAGGGCCCCTCGGGGGCGGGTGACTGGCCGTGTCCGCGCAGGTCGACCCGGATCACCCGGAAGGCGCTGGAGAGGGCTTCGACCTGCGGCTGCCACATCTGTCCGTTGGTGCCCAGGGATCCGACGAGCACCAGCGGCGGTGCGTCCGCCGGGCCGCTTTCGGTGTGGTGGAGGTCAACGCTCATCGGGTTCCTTCTTCACTGTCGGTAGGTGTCGCTCGGCCGGTCCTACCCGTCACCCGGTCGGTGAACACGGTGGCGGCGCCGAGGTAGGCGGCGGGGTCGAGCAGGGCCCTGATCCGGTCGCGGGTGCGCAGGCCGCCGAGGTGGTCTTCGAGGACGTCGACGAGGTCGCGGTCCTCGGCGACGGCGGCACGGCAGGCGTCGGTGACCCTGCGGTGGGCCTCCATGCGGCCGAGTTCGGGGGCCAGGTCGGTGGTGACGCGCTCGCTCAGGGCCAGGCCCGCGGTGTGGTCCAGGTTGGCGCGCATGCGGTCGGGGTGGACGCGCAGGCGTTCGACGCTGACGCGCAGCCAGGAAACGGCGGAGCCGGTGCGGCGCAGGAGGTCGGTGAGGGGAAGCCACTCGGTGTGCCAGGACCCGGCGGCGCGTTGGTGCTCCTGGATCTGCGCGGCGAACAGGGTGGAGACCAGGCCGGGGGCCTGGCGGGCCGCGGCGAGGACGCTGACGGCGGCGACCGGGTTGCGTTTGTGCGGCATGGTGGACGACCCTCCGACGCCGCTCCCACCTTCCTCGGTGACCTCGCCGACTTCGGTCTGGGCGAGCAGCACGATGTCCTGGGCGACCGTTCCGGCGGCGCCGCACACCCGGCCCAGAGCGGCGGCGGCCTCAGTGACGCGGCCGCGCTCGGTGTGCCAGGGCAGGGCGGGCTCGGGGAGGTCGAGCCGGGAGGAGTAGGCCGCGGCCACGGCGGGGCCGTCCGGGCCGAGCGAGGCCAGGGTGCCCACGGCGCCGCCGAGCTGGGCGGCCAGCTGGTGGGTGAGGACGTCGTCGAGCCGGTCGGCGGCCCCGGTCAGCCCTTCGGCCCACCCCGCGGCGACCGCGCCGAACGTGGTGGGCAGCGCCTGTTGGAGCAGGGTGCGGCCGGGCATGGGCGTGGCGCGGTACCGGTCCGCGAGAGCGCGCAGTTCGGCGGTGAGCGCGGTGAGTTCGGTGTGCAGGGCCCGGCCCGCGCCGCGGACCAGGAGCATGGCGGCGGTGTCCATGATGTCCTGGCTGGTGGCGCCGCGGTGGACGTGCCTAGCCGCCTCGGGGTCGGCCGCGCGCACCTGCTCGGTGAGCTCGGCGACCAGCGGGATGACCGGGTTGCCGCCGCGTTCCGCCGCCCTGCCGAGCGCGGCCGGGTTGTACCGGTCCGCGACGCAGGCGGCGGCGATCGTCTCGGCCTGTCGGCCGGTCGGACCGGTGCCGGCGTCGGCCAGGGCCCGGGCAAGCGCCGCCTCCGCGTCGAGCAGGGCCTGGACCCAGGCGGTGTCGTCGGTGAGCGGCCCGACGGGGCCGCGGTTGAGGACACCGTCGAACAGGCCGGTCATGGATGGTTCCTCGCTAGGTGTCGTGGGTCCCGATGAGCGATGATCTTGCCCCTGTCTCCACTCCCGGCGGCCGAGGGTGGAGACAGGAGCAAGATCATCCGGAGCTCAGATGTCGAAGAAGACGGTCTCGTGCTCGCCTTGGATACGGATGTCGAAACGGTATCCGTCCCCGTCCCGGCGGGCGACGAGGGTGGCCCGGGCCTCGGGGTCCTCGATGCTGGTGAGAACGGGGTCCGCGGCGTTGGCCGCTTCCTCTTCGGGAAAGTACAGGCGGGTGACGACCCGGTGCAGCATGCCGCGCCCGAAGACGGAGACGTCGATGTGCGGCGCCTGGTCCCCGGTGGGGCCGGGCACGGTCCCGGGCTTGAGGGTGAGGATGCCGTAGCTGCCCGAGGAGTCGGTCTCGCAGCGGCCGAACCCGCGGAAGCCGGGCAGCTTTCGGGCCCCGCGAGGGTCGTCTGGGTGGTCGAAGCGGCCGTCGGGGTCGGCCTGCCAGGTCTCGACGAGGGCGTCGGTGACGGGGGCGCCCGCGCCGTCGTAGACCGTGCCGCGCAGCCAGACCGCGTCGGGTGTGCCCTCATCGACCGCGAAGGGGCCGTCGGGCCACGGCAGGCCGATGTGGAGGTAGGGGCCGACGGTCTGCGACGGGGTGGTGGCGTGGGTGCTCATTCGTCGTCCTCCAGAATCTCTTCCTCGGACTCGAACGGGGTCTGCTCGCGTCCGCGCAGCACGATGTCCCAGCGGTAGCCCAGCGCCCACTCGGGTTCGGTGTTGTCGTAGTCGAACCGGGCGAGCATCCGCTCGCGCGCCTTCTCGTCCGGGACCGAGTTCCACATGGGGTCCTGGAAGAACAGCGGGTCGTCGGGGAAGTACATCTGGGTGACGAGGCGCTGGGTGAAGGCCCGGCCGAACAGGGAGAAGTGGATGTGGGCCGGGCGCCAGGCGTTGCGGTGGTTCTTCCACGGGTAGGCGCCGGGCCGGACGGTGACGAACCGGTAGTGGCCCTGGGCGTCGGTGAGGGCCCGTCCGACCCCGCTGAAGTTGGGGTCCAGGGGGGCGGGCCAGGTGTCACCGGTGTGCCGGTAGCGCCCAGCGGCGTTGGCCTGCCACACCTCCACCAGGGTGTGCGGGACGGGGGTGCCGTCGCTGTCGCGGACCTGCCCGTGCACGATGATCCGCTGCCCTTGGGGCTCGTCCTCGTGCTGGCGGGTGAGGTCGTGGTCCAACGCTCCGAGGCGTTCCTCACCCAGAACGGGCGAGGTGATCTCGGTGAGCGTGTGCGGGAGGAGGGTGAGCGGGCGCTTGGGGTGGCGCAGCGCGGTGCTGTTGTACCCGGGATAGTCGAGCGGCGGGTGGCTGTCGTGGTCGCGGACGTACCCGGGGACGTGGAGTCCGGCGGAGTCGGCGCGGGCGGCCGCACCGTGGCCGGGGCGCGCCCCGTCTGAGGTGGTGGACATACGGCTGTTCCTTTCGGAGCGGGCCCCGGTGCGCTCGGGGCCCGCCATGGGCTTCAGGCGTGCAGCACGACCGCCAGTCCCTGGCCTACCCCGATGCACAGGGCGGCCAAGCCCCATCCGCCGCCGCGTCGGCGCAGCTCATGGGCGAGCGAACCGATGACGCGCGCGCCGGAGGCGCCGAGCGGGTGGCCGATGGCGATGGCCCCGCCGTTGGGGTTGACGATGTCGGGGTCCAGTCCCTTCCAGGCGCGGACGCAGGCAAGGGACTGGGCGGCGAAGGCTTCGTTGAGTTCGACGGCGGACAGGTCGTCCCAATCGATCCCGGCCCGTTCGAGGGCGATCTCGGCGGCGCGGACCGGTCCGATGCCGAACACGTCGGGGTCGACCCCGGCTACGCCCCGGCTGACCACGCGGGCGAGGGGGTCGAGGCCGGTGGTGCTGACGGCAGCGCGGTCGCCGAGCAGGAGGGCGGCTGCGCCGTCGTTGAGGGGCGAGGCGTTGCCCGCGGTGATGGTGCCGTCGCCTCGGAAGGCGGGCTTGAGGCCGGCGAGCTTCTCGGCTGAGGGCTCGCGGATGCTCTCGTCGCGTTCCAGGTGAGCGCCGTCGACCTGGACGATCTCGGCGTCGAACACGCCGTCGGCCCAGGCGCGGGCGGCCTTGGCGTGGCTGTTGAGGGCGAAGGCGTCTTGGTCCTCGCGGCTGACGCCGTGCTGACCGGCCAGTCCTTCGGTGCTCTCACCTAGGGAGAGGGTCCACTTCTCGGGCATGCGCGGGTTGACCATGCGCCAGCCGAGGGTGGTGGAGTGCAGGGTGGCGTTGACCGCGGGGAAGCCCTTGGCGGGTTTGGGCAGGACCCAGGGGGCGCGGCTCATGGACTCCACTCCCCCGGCCAGGACGAGGGAGGCGTCACCGGTCTGGATGGCGCGGCTGCCCTGGATGGCCGCCTCCATCCCGGACCCGCAGAGGCGGTTGACGGTGGCTCCGGGCACGCCGGTGGGCAGCCCGGCCAGCAGGGTGGCCATGCGGGCGACGTTGCGGTTCTCCTCGCCGGCCCCGTTGGCGTTGCCGAGGAGGACCTCGTCGACAGCGGCGGGGTCGAGCGCGGGTGCGCGTTCGGTCAGGGCTCCGACCACGTGCGCGGCGAGGTCGTCGGGGCGGACGCCGGAGAGGGCGCCGCCGTACTTTCCGAAGGGGGTGCGTACGGCGTCGAGGACGTAGACGTCGGTCACCGTGGGTCTCCTTGGGTGGTGTGTGGTTCCGCTGCCGGGGTGGGCCCGGGCTCTGTGACGGGCCCGGGCCCATTACCTAACACTGTTAGGCACCTTATCGCGCCGCGTTCAGGAGGCACCGGTCAGGGAACGGAGCACGGAGAGTTCGGTGTCGGTGGGATCGGGAGTCCTGGTCAGCGCGTCGGAGACCCGCAGCTCCCAGCCGGTGGCCTCGCGCACCATGTCGGCGTCCACGCCCGGGTGCACACCGACGAGGGTGAGCTCCCGAGTGTCGGGGTCGGGCTCGAGTACGCCGAGGTCGGTGATGACCCGGATCGGACCGGCGCCGGTCAGCCCGAGCCGATCACGGTCGCCGGGGCCCGCACCGTGGCCCACCGAAGTCACGAAGTCCACCTTCTCCACGAACGCCCGCTTGCTGTGCCGCATGATCACGATGACCTCGCGGCAGGAGGCGGCGATCTCGGGTGCGCCTCCCGCTCCGGGCAGGCGCACCTTGGGGTCGTCGTAGTCACCGATCACGGTGGTGTTGATATTCGCGTACCGGTCGATCTGGGCGGCGCCGAGGAAACCGGCGTCGATACGGCCGCTCTGGAGCCAGTAGTTGAAGACCTCCGGAACGGAGACCACGGTGTCCGCGGTGTCCGCGAGGACCCCGTCGCCGATGGAGAGCGGCAGGTGGTCGGGGGCCGCGCCCAGGGTGCCGGACTCGTAGATCATCCACAGGTCGGGGGCGTGGGTGCGGCTGGCCACGTTGGCGGCTGTACTGGGAAGCCCGATCCCGACGAAGCAGGCCATCCCGTCGCGCAGTGAGCGCGCCGCGGTGACGGTCATGATCTCGTCGGCGGTCCAGGTGGCAGTGGTCACGCGCCTCTCCCTGCGGGCTGAGGATGGGTGGTGGTCGTGGCTTCGGTGCCGGGCTTGGCCGAGATGAGCTCGTCGAGCCAGGCGGTGAAGGCCTCACGGTCGCGGCCGATGGCGTCCCAGGCCTGGTAGGCGGCGTTGTCGCGCTCGTAGTAGCCGTGGGCGTAGGAGGGCGCCGCGCCTCCGGGGACGACACTGACCGCGTCGACGACCCGGCTCGGCAGGATGACCTGGCCGGCGACGGGGTCGAGGGTGTCCACGACCTCCTCCACCGTGACCAGGACCCGGTCGGCTGCCAGGGCGGCCTCCTTCTGGATACCGGTGATCCCCCACAGCTGCACGTTGCCGGCGGCGTCCGCGCGCTGGGCGTGGATGACGGTGACATCGGGGTTGAGCGCCGGGACCGCGGCCAGTTCCTGCCCGGTGAAGGGACAGGTGACGGTCTTGATGTTCGGGTTGTTCTCGACCAGGTCCGTACCGCTGTAGCCGCGCAGGACCGCGAACGGCAGCCCGGAGGCGCCGGCGACGTAGCGGTTGGCCATCCCGGCGTGGCTGTGCTCCTCGATCTCCAACGGGACCGGCCAGGAGCCGGTGACCGCGTCGCGGAATCGGTGCAGCGACCCCACCCCCGGGTTGCCGCCCCACGAGAAGACGAGCTTGCGGACGCATCCGGCACCGATGAGCTGGTCATAGACGATGTCGGGCGTCATCCGCACCAAGGTGAGGTCACGTCGGCCCTGGCGGATGATCTCGTGCCCAGCGGCCACGGGGATGAGGTGGGTGAACCCTTCGAGGGCGACAGTGTCGCCGTCACGGATGAGTGTCCGGACCGCCTCGCCCAGGGACACGACCATGGTGACCCTCCCGTTCGTATAGCGAATTAGTGTTCACAGTGCGAACATATTGGGTATGACCGTAGCGCCGATCACCGGAAGGGTCAAGGCGTCCCGCCCGTGTTCGGTATGAGAACATCACCGTGAACCACCGCCGCCCTCAGCAACAACACCCCTCGCCACCGACACTGGAAGGCCTCATGACCTCCGAAGACGCCCCCGAGCGCGGAGCCCACTTCGTTCAGTCCCTGGAGCGAGGGCTCATGGTCGTCCGAGCCTTCTCGGCCGAACGGCCATCCATGACCCTCAGCGAAGTCGCGCGCGCTACGGACCTCACGCGCGCCGCGGCCCGGCGCTTCCTGCTGACCCTGGTCGACCTCGGGTACGTGCGCACCGACGGGCGAGAGTTCTCCCTC
This sequence comes from Nocardiopsis oceani, assembly GCF_054777395.1. NCBI lineage: Bacteria > Bacillati > Actinomycetota > Actinomycetes > Streptosporangiales > Nocardiopsidaceae > Nocardiopsis > Nocardiopsis oceani. The sequence continues at coordinate 17,420 of NZ_BAAHAR010000015.1, read as the reverse complement.
ACCCCGCGCGTACTGGAGCTCGGCTACGCCTACGTGGCCTCAGCCGGGCTGCCCGACGTCGCCCAGCCCCACCTGGAGGACCTGTCCGCCCGGGTGCACGAATCGGCCTCGGTGTCGGTCCTGGAGGGTGACGACGTCCTCTACGTCGCCCGTGTGGCGACCTCGCGGATCATGGCCGTGTCCATCGCCGTGGGCACCCGTTTCCCGGCGGCGGCGACCTCCATGGGCCGGGTGCTGCTGGCCGGGCACGACGACGCCGGGCTCACCGCGTACCTGGACCGGGTCAAGCTTCCGCCGCTCACCAGGTTCACCATCACCGAAACCGCCGAACTCCGCACAGAGGTCCTCCGGGTGCGCGAGCAGGGCTACGCAATCGTGGACCAGGAGCTCGAGGAAGGGCTGCGGTCGCTGGCCGCACCCATCCGCGACGGCGAGGGACGGGTGATCGCCGCCGCCAACGTGTCCGCGCACGCCAACCGCTCCTCGATCGAGGACGTGCGCCGCGACCTGCTCCCCGCCCTGTTGGAGACCACCGCCCGTATCGAGGCCGACCTCGCCTCGGTGGCCCGCCGCGACGCCACCGGCTGACCGGCAGGGGCGCACCCCTACACCCCCTGGACGAACTCCTCGGCTCCCTCGGCCGCGCGGGCCCTGTGGCGGCGGACGGCGTCGCGGTTTCCGCAGGTGGGCGAGCAGTAGCGCTGGCGGCCGTTGCGGGAGAAGTCGGCGTAGACGTGCGCGCAGTCCGGGGCGGCGCCTGAGGCGGCTTCAGCCCCGGGCCGCGATCCCGTGCTCGAGGACGCTCACCACCGCCGGGGCCACGGCGTGCCGGGACATCCGCCCCTGCTTGGCCCGCTCCACGCCGGTGAACAGCAGCGCCCACAGAACTTGCACCACCCAGGCGGGTTCCGCGTCCGGGTCGAAGGCCCCTTCTTCCTGGCCCCGCCTGACCAGGCCGGTGAGGATCTCGGGTTCGGAGTCGACCTCACCCGCCTCCTCGTCGAAGGCCTCGTTGGCGGGGTCCCCGAAGGCGAACAGCATCCAGTCGCCCGCTTCCACGTGCGCGGCGACCACGCGGCGCATGGCCTCCACCGCGGGCCCCTCCTCGACCCGGGCCTCGTCCATCACCCTGGTGATCTCGGACAGCGCCTCCCGGTAAGTGGCAGCCAGCAGTTCCTCACGGTCGGGGAAGTACCGGTGCAGGGTACTGCGCCCCACATCGGCCGCCTCGGCGACGGCCGACAACGGGGCGCCCCGGTCCTGGGCCAGAACGGTGGCGGCCGCGCGCAGGATCGCGCCGCGGGTCCGGGCGCGGACCCCGACCCTCGGATTCTCGGTGCTGCTCATGGCCACAACCTATCGCTCACCCCAAAACAGAACGTAGGGAACCCTAGATGGGACACTGGTGTCCTATTATGATCTACTGAAATCCCAAAACACCAGACTTGAGGTGAACCCGAACCATGCGCATCCTGGTGACCGGAGCCAGCGGAACCGTCGGCTCTCTAGTAGTCCCGCAGCTCATCGAACGCGGCGCCACCGTCCGCGCGCTCAGCCGTGACCCCGCCAACCGGGTCTTCCCCGACGGAGTGGATCCGGTGGCGGGCGACCTCGACCGGCCCGAGACACTCGACGGCGTCTTCGACGGGGTGGACGCGGTCCTGCTCTATCCCCACTCCGAGACCGCCGCTGAGATCGTGCGCCGCATGGAGGCGGCGGGTGTCCGGCGGGTCGTGCTGCTGTCCTCCTCCTCGGTGGAGGACGACGGCGACGGTACTGATGGCAGCTTCGGCCACCAGGTACACCGCCCGGTGGAATACGCCCTGGAGCGCTCGGGGATGGAGTGGACGCATCTGCGCGGCGGCGAGTTCATGATCAACGACCTCGACTCCTACGCGGACTCCGTCCGGTCCGAGGGAGTGATCCGCGCACCCAACGGCGACGAGCCCGGCGCGCCCGTGCACGAGGCCGACATCTCTGAAGTGGCCGCGACCGCGCTGCTGGAGGACGGCCACCACGGGCGCGCCTATGAGCTCACCGGGCCCGAGCCCATCACCCCCGCCCAGCGCACCTCCGTGATCGCCGGAGCCCTGGGCCGCGAGGTCACGTTCGTGCCCCTCGCCCTCGCCGAGGCCCGCGAGCTCTGGATCTCCCAGGGCGTCCCGCCCGAGGTCTGCGACTGGCTGCTGTGGGAGCCCGACCCCGCCGACGCGGGCGCCGCGTGGGACCTCGACCAGATCGTGTCCAAGGACTACGAGCGTGTCATGGGCCGCCCCGGCCGCACGTACGCCCAGTGGGTCGCCGACCACATCGACGCCTTCCGGTAGTTGCGCGGTGCCGACCGGGTCCCGGTGGACGCGGTACCGGGACCGGTCGGCACCGGCCCGGGGAACCGCGTACCTTGCGCGACTCCGGCCCCTGCTGGAATCCTTCCGATCCCGGCCGGGACACGGCCCGCGACACGAGGCCGCGGACGCGGGCCGCCCCGACGACGAACTGAGACCATGGCACGAACCCGGCCCTCGTGCCGCACCGGAAGGGACACCGTGACCGACGTACACGCCACACCGCACATCGCAGAGCAGGCGGGCACCCTCCGACTGGGCGGCGACCTACCGGTACACCGACTGGGGTACGGGGCGATGCGGATCGTGGGCGAGGGGGTGTGGGGACCGCCCCGCAATCGGGACGAGGCGCTGGCCGTGCTGCGGCGGGCCGTCGAACTCGGTGTGAACTTCATCGACACCGCCGACTCCTACGGGCCGCAGATCAGCGAGCAGCTCATCCGCGAGGCGCTCTACCCCTACCCTGCCGACCTGGTCATCGGAACCAAGGCCGGGCTCGCCCGTACCGGCCCGTCCCAGTGGCACAAGCTGGGCCGGCCCGAGTACCTCAAGCAGCAGGCGGAGCTGAGCCTGCGCAACTTGGGGGTGGAGCGGCTCGATTTGATGCAGCTGCACCGTGTCGACCCCGAGGTGCCCCTGGCCGACCAACTCGGCGCCTTGATGGAGCTCCAGCAGGAGGGCAAGGTCCGCCACATCGGGCTCAGCGAGGTGAGCGTGGACGAGCTGTCGGCGGCCCGCGCGATCACCCCGATCGCCTCGGTGCAGAACCAGTACGCACCGTCCTTCCGCCAGTCCGAGGACGTCCTGGAGCAGTGCGAGAAGGACGGGATCGCCTTCCTGCCTTGGGCCCCGGTGGGCAGGGGCGAGATGGCCAAGGCGGAGTCGCCCTTGGCGGCCATCGCGGCGGAGCACGGTGTGGCCCCTGTGCAGCTCGCGCTGGCCTGGCTGCTGCACCGCTCGCCGGTCATGCTGCCGATCCCGGGCACCTCGCGGGTGGCGCACTTGGAGGAGAACACGGCCGCCGCGGCCCTGCGGCTGTCCGAGCAGGAGGTCGAGCGGATCAGCCTGGCCCTGTCCTAGGAACCCGAGCCCTGTTACGGGAGCGGGTCCTGTTGAGGGAACACGTGCCCCGGGCCTGGCTTCACCGCACGTAGACCCCAGCGCGGGCGGCCGCCACGGCCGCCCGCGCGCTGCGGTCGGCGGCGCCCTCGTCCAGGAGGTCTCCGCTGGCGAGCAACCGGAAGTACAGGGGCGCGGAGACCGCCCTGATCACCTCGTGGGCGTCGGTGCCCTCGGGAATCTCGTCCCGCTCCACCGCCTGTTCCACGCAGGGCGCCCATTCGCGGATGCGCACGTCGTAGAAGCGGTGCAGGGCACCCGCGGTGCGCTCGTCACAGGTCGCCGCGGCGATGATCGCCTTGAACAAGGGGCCCTGGCGCGGGTGCGCGAGGGTTTCGCGGACCAGTTGGGCGTTGGCGGTGAGGTCTTTGAGGAGGGAGCCGGTCTCCACCCTCGACAGTGACTGCTCGGCCATGTCGTCGAGCAGGTCGGCTACCAGCGCGGGCACCGAACCCCAGCGGCGGTAGACGGTGGTCCGCCCCACCCCGGCCCGGTGGGCGACGTCGGTCAGGTCCAGACCGTCCACCCCGCTCTCGGCCAGCGCGTCGCCCGCCGCCTCCAACACGGCGGCGCGCACTCGGGCGCTCCTGCCGCCGGGCCGTTTGCCCCCGCCGCTTCCGGGTTCCCCGGCCAGCACCATAAAGGGACTCCCCTTCCGTTCCCGTGCCGCAGTGTCGGAGTAAGCAGCGTATGCGCTCCAGCCACCTCCCCGACGACGGACGTCGGCACGGGCACGGCCCGCCGGAGGACACCTTCCGGCGGGCCGCGTGTGACGGTCGTGCTCCTGTGGCTGTGGTGGGTCCCTGGTGGCTGTGGTGGGTCCCCGTGACTGTGGATGGTCCGCGTCCGTCGGTCAACCGGGACGGATACGGAACACCTGCAGTCGCATGTCGTAGTACTTCTCGGTCTCGCCGACCCACTCCATGCCGAGCCTGCGTGCGACGCCGATCGCCCGCTCGTTGCGGGGGCGGGCGACCGCGAACACCTCCTCGATCCCTTGCTTGAACGCCCAAGCGATGATGGCCCGGCTCGCCTCGGTGGCGTAGCCGTTACCCCATACGTCGGGGCGTAGCGCCCAGGTCAGCTCGAAGTCCTCCTCGAAGGGCGGGAGCAGCTTCAACGACAGCCCTCCCACCAGTTCTCCGTCTTCCTCACGGACGATCGCCCAGCGCCCGGCGGGTGGGATCAGGTTCGGTCCCGCCTCGATCCAGGCGTGTAGCACCGAGCGCATCGCGCTGATATCGGTCACCGGTTGCCACTCCGGTGTCAGCCAGTGCGCGACCTCGTCGGCCCCGTAGATCTGCAGGGCCGCGTCGGCATCGCCCAGCTCCCACTCCCTGATCAGGAGTCGTTCGGTTGGCAGCTCAAGGCTCATACCACAACGGTAACCCGGGACAAACCCCCGGCACAGGGGGGCGGCACAAGAGTCTGGACTCCCTTCACTCCGGGCCTTCCAGACACCCGGTACCGCAGGAAAACCGTCATGTGACCCCCTTCCCAGGCGGCGTGGGCGCACCTATGGTGGTGCCACTCTGGGAGCGCTCCCAATCCCGCTAGCCCGCTCGCAGCGCAAGGAGTACTTCATGAAACCGCACTGGTCGGCACTGGGTGCCGCGACCGCACTGACCCTGGGCATCCTCGCCTCAGGGTGCACCACGGCGGTCGAAACCGTATCCCATACCGAGGAGGGCCCCGAGGTGGCTCAGGACTCGGCGTTCTACGTCAATCCGAACACCGCGGCCGCGGAATGGGTCGCCGACAACCCCGATGACCCCCGAGCCGCACTGATCGAGGAGCGTATCGCCGGGGTCCCGCAGGCCACCTGGTTCACCACGTACAACCCGGACAGCATCCAGGCCGAGGTCGACGCCCTGGCCAGCGCCGCCGAAGCCGACGGCACTGTACCGATCATGGTGGTCTACAACGTCCCCGGCAGGGACTGCGGCAACCACAGCGACGGCGGCGCCCCCGACCACGACTCCTACCAGGCTTGGGTGGACAACTTCGCCGCAGGCCTGGACGGCCGCCCGGCCACCATCGTCGTGGAACCGGACGCGCTGTCCCTCATGGGCACCTGCGAGGGCCAGCCCCCGGCCGAAGTCATGGACTCGCTGTCCTACGCGGGGCAGGCGCTGATCGCCGGCTCGGACCAGGCACGCGTGTACATGGACGTCGGGCACTCGGACTGGCACTCCCCTGAGGAGATCGCCGACCTCCTGGACGGCGTGAACGCGGCCGAGAGCGCGCACGGCATCGCCACCAACACCTCCAACTACCGCACCAGCGAAGACGAGGTCGCCTACGCGGAGGCCATCATCGAGGCCAGCGGGCTGGACCTGACCGCCGTGGTGGACACCAGCCGCAACGGCAACGGCCCCGCGGACGACAGTGAGTGGTGCGACCCGCCCGGCCGAGCCCTGGGCACCCCCACCACGTCCGACACCGGAAACCCCGCCATCGACGGCTTCCTGTGGGTGAAGCTGCCGGGTGAGGCCGACGGATGCGCCGACGATGCCGGCGCCTTCATCCCGGACATCGCCCACGAACTGGCCGAGAACGCGCAGGACTGACCGCCCCGCCCACGGGCACGCGACGGCCGGATCCCGTCGCACGTGCCGCCCGACCGCCGGACCCGGGGTTCTGGGTCCGGCGGTCGGCTGTGTAAGGACCGGATTGCAAAACCCGAACGTAAAAACTTTCGCATAGACGCGTTTTCCTTGCGATGATGTGACGGTTCTTTTCTGCCAGTACCTCCGGAGTGTCCCCACATGCGCTTCAGCCACGACCCCCACCACGACGGCTCAGCCGACTACGTGACCCTTCACGAGGGGCACGCCCTCCTGCGGGTACGGATACCGGGCGGCGCGGACGCGGTGTACGCCTGCGTGGTGGAGGACGGCGAGGCCGCACTCGTGGAGGGCGAACTCGAGCGCTCTTCGGGCGGGGTGAGCTGGTTCCGCGTGGAGGTCCCCTTGCTTCCGGTGGTGACCTCCTACCGGTTCGCGATCGTGCGCGGGCGCCGGTACACCTGGCTCAACCAGGCGGGTCCACACGACCACGAGGTCACCGACGACGGAGACTTCCGCCTGGTCACCGGACCGAACCCGCCAACGTGGGTGCCCGGGACCACCGTCTACCAGATCTTCCCGGACCGCTTCGCCCGTGACGACGACTCTCTCGCACCGCTCGCCGAGCACCCCGCTTGGGCGGTCCCCCGGCACTGGGAGGACGAGCCCGCGGGCTTCGGGGCGGACGCTGCCAAGGAGTACTTCGGCGGAACCCTGGAGGGCGTGCGCCGCCACCTGGACCATCTGGCCGACCTGGGTGCCGAGGTGGTGTACCTGACGCCGTACTTCCCGGCCCGCTCCACGCACCGCTACGACGCTGCCAGCTTCGACGAGGTGGATCCGCTGCTCGGCGGCGACGAGGCACTCCAGGCTCTGACCCGCGAGGCGCACGCGCGCGGCATGCGGGTGATGGGAGACCTCACCACCAACCACACCGGCGACGGGCACGAGTGGTTCACGGCCGCCCAGGCGGACCCGGAGTCGGAGGAGGCCGGCTACTACTACTTCACCGACCACCCGGACGGCTACGTCAGCTGGCTGGGTGTGCGGTCCCTACCCAAGCTCGACTACTCCTCCCCCGAGCTGCGCGAGCGCGTCTACGGTGCCGACGACTCCGTGCTGGCGGGTCCGCTGACCGGTGAGGACGGCCTGGACGGCTGGCGCATCGACGTCGCCAACATGACCGGCCGGCTGGGCGCCCAGGACGTGAACCACGAGGTCTCCGGTGAGATCGCCGCGCGGATGCGCGAGGCCGCCCCCGAGTCCTGGCTGCTGGCCGAGCACTTCTACGACGCGGGCCCCGACACCCGGCACGACGGCTGGCACGGGGTGATGAACTACGCCGGTTTCACGCGGCCGGTGTGGGCCTGGCTGAACACCGGCCCGGAAGGTGTCCGGTACGCGGCGACGCACACGTCGGCCCCGTTGCCCGCAAGCGGGGCCGCGGAGGCGGTCCGGGCGATGCGCACCACCAACGCCGGGCTGCCCTGGCGGGTGCGCACGCACAGCGTGAACGCGCTGAGCACCCATGACTCCGCTCGCTTCCGCACAGTGGTGGGCGATCCGGTGCTCCAGGCCGTGGGTGTGGCCGCGCAGGCCACCCTGCCGGGGGTTCCGTTCGTCTTCGCGGGGGACGAGATCGGCTTGGAGGGCCGGGACGGCGAGAACTCCCGTCGGCCGATGCCCTGGCACCGCCCCGAGGACTGGGACCGGGAGGTCCTCGCAGCGCACCGGCGCCTCCTGGCCCTGCACAAGGAGCTGCCCGCGCTCCAGACCGGCGGCCTGCGCTGGCTGGACGCCGGCGAGCACCACATGACCTTCCTGCGTTCGCTCGGCGACCAGGTGGTCCTGGTGCACCTGACTGACGGCCCGCACGACGAACGGGTCACCGCGCTCGCCGACCTGGACGCGGAAGGGCTGGAGACCGTGGAGCGCGTCGGCGGAGTGCGGTTCCGGGTCGACGACAAGGTCGAGCTCGCCGCCGAGGGTCCGGGACACCTGGTGGCCGTGGGCACCACGTCTGCCGGGTGACGCCGATGCCGGTTCGGCCGGTCAGCCCAGGACGGCCTCGACGTCCTTGGTGATCTGCTCGACCAGCTCTCCGGTGCGCCCCGTGAAGTAGAAGTGGCCACCGGGGAAGACGTGGTGTTCGTAGCCGCCCTCGACGTGGTCTGACCAGCTCGCGAGGCGCTCGGGGGTCATACCCGGGTCGTCGGATCCGCCGAAGACCGACAGCGGCACCCGCAGCGCCGGGGCATCCGGGTCCGGTGTCCAAGTGTCGACCAGTTCCAGGTCGGCGCGCATCAGGGGCTCGACGTAGGACCACACGTCGGGGTCCTCGAGTGCGCTGCGGGGGGTACCGCCCATGCGGACGATGGCCTCGCGCAGGCGCTCCGCGGAGGCGAGGTGACGGGGTTCGGGGTGCTCATGGCCGGGCCTGGGACTCCAGGCGGAGGCGCCGAGCCAGGCGGGGGGTGTGTCCGTGAGGCGCCGGGTGAGTTCGTAGGCCACGAGCGCGCCCATGCTGTGCCCGAAGAGGCCGAAAGGGCGGTCGAGTTCGGGGCCGATGACCTCGTGCATGTACTCGGCCAGGGCCCCGGCCTCACGAATGGGTGCCGCGGCGGACATGCGGGTCCGGCCGGGGGCGTCGAGGAGGCAGATCTCCCAGTCCGCGGGGAAGTGGCGGACCCAACCGCGGTACCCCAGGTGGGAACCGCCGGCGTGGTGGAGGACGAAGAGCCGGAACCGGCAGTGTGGAACGGTTCTCAGCCGGGTCAGGGCTCCCTCGTGCACGGCTCCCCCTCGTCTTCCTACCGTCAAGTAACAACGTAAACCTACCAGCCGGTAATAAGCTGTCGGCAACTCGGAGGCCCCGGTCGGCTCCCGCACGTGAGCGAGAACACCGTCGACCCCGCACCGCGATCGGGGCTTGTGCCAACGGCCCTGCGAACGCTAGACAGCCAGACATGTCCAGCATCCACACGTACACCGTCGCAGGCCTCACCAACCCGGTCGAAGTCGTGGTCGACCGCTGGGGCGTACCCCATATCCGGGCCCGCGACAGCGCCGACGTGTTCGTCGCGCAGGGCTTCACGGCCGCGCGCGACCGGATGTTCCAGCTCGACCTGTGGCGAAGGCGCGGGCTCGGCCTGCTCTCGGAGGTGTTCGGGGAAGGCCACCTGGACCGGGACCGCGCGGCCCGCCTCTTCCTCTACCGGGGTGACATGGACGCCGAATGGGCGGCGTACGGGGACGGAGTGCGCGAGGTGGCCGAAAACTTCACCTCCGGGATCAACGCCTTCGTCGAACTCACTGAGCGCCGACCCGAGCTGCTCGGACCCGAGTTCGCCGAGCTCGGGATCACCCCCGGACGGTGGTCGCCCGGTGACTTGGCCCGGATCCGCTCCCACGGCCTCTACGGGAACGCGGAGAAGGAGCTGGCCCGCGCGCTCACCCTGCGCGACCTGGGACCCGAGGCCGAGGACCTGCGCACGGTCCGCGAACCCGAGCGGCCGTTGAAGGTACCCGAGGGCCTTGACCTCAGCGCGCTCCACCACGGGGTCCTGGACGTGTACCGGCTCGCTCTGTCCCCCGTGGACCTGTCCGGGGCCGACACCGGAACCGGTACCGACGCAAGTGCGGCCGCGCGTGAGCCCGACGGCAGCAACAACTGGGTGATCGGGGGAGAGCGGACCGCCAGCGGCCGTCCCATCCTGGCCAACGACCCCCACCGAGCGGTCAGCAACCCCGCGCTCCGCTACCTCACGCACCTGAGCTGCCCGGAGTTCGACGTGATCGGTGCCGGTGAACCCGCACTGCCCGGGATCTCCATCGGCCACAACGGCCGCGTGGCCTTCGGGCTCACCATCTTCCCCATCGACCAAGAGGACCTGTACGTCTACGGACTCCACCCCGACGCCCCCTGGCGCTACCGGCACGGCGACGGCTGGCGGGACTTCGAGAGGGTCACCGAACGGGTCCCGGTCCTCGGTGGACCCGACCGTGAGGTGGAGCTGAACTTCACCGTGCACGGCCCGGTCGTGCACACCGACCCCGAACGCCGGACGGCCGTCGCGGTACGCGCCGCCTGGCTCGGCCCCGGCATGGCCCCCTACCTGGGCAGCGTCCAGTACATGCGGGCGCGCGACAGCCGCGGCTTCCGCGACGCCATGCGGGTCTGGGGCGCCCCCGGGGAGAACCAGGTCTACGCCGACTCCCAGGGGATCGGCTGGATCGCCGCGGGCCGGGTACCGGTCCGGCCGAACTGGGACGGTGCCCTGCCCGTACCGGGCGACGGCAGCCACGAGTGGGCCGGGTTCCACTCCGGGGCGGAGCTGCCCGCCGTGGACCGCCCCGAGCAGGGCTGGTTCGCCTCCGCCAACGAACACAACACCGGCCGCGCCACCGACTGGCGGCCGTTCACCGTCACCCGGGACTGGGCAGCGCCCCTGCGGTACGAGCGCATCGCCGAGGAACTCTCCGCGCGGACCGGGTGGACGGTCGAGGACGCCTGCCGCCTGCAGAACGACCACGTCAGCCCGGCCGCTCGCACGGCCCTCGCACACCTGGAACAGCTGCCCGCGCAACCGACGGACACAGTGCCCGGGGCCGCCGAAGCGCTGGAACTCCTGCGCGGTTGGGACGCCACGATGGCGGTGGACCTGCCCCAGCCCACCCTGTTCGAGCACTGGTTCCGCCGCCGCCTGCGCCCGACCCTGCTGCGCGAACGCCTGCTGCCGCTGGTCGGCCCCGACCGGGTGGCGGGGGCCGTGGCCGCGGTCTCCCCCGACGAGAACGTCGCGGGCGACCCGCGCATCGGGCTGCGCCTGCTGGCGGAGTCGGTGGGGGACGCGCGGGGCAGGGCACTGGTGGCGGCATCCCTGGGCCTGGCCTACCTGGACCTGGCGGAGCGGCTCGGGCCGCCCTCCGACGCCTGGCGTTGGGGCGAACGCCACTTCGCCCGGCTCGACCACCCCCTCGCCGCCGCCGAGAACCCTCCTTCATGGGCTGTCGGGCACCGGATCCCGCGCCCCGGGAGCGCGGACACCGTGGACCTGACCGCCTACGACGGCACCGGCCGCCAGTACCACGGGGCTTCCTTCCGGATCGTGGTCGACGTCGGAGCCTGGGACGAGTCCCTGGCGGTCAACGCGCCCGGCCAGTCCGGGGACCCGCGGAGCCCCCACCACCGGGACCTCACCGACCTGTGGGCCGAGGGCCGGTACTTCCCGCTCCTCTACTCCCGCGAGGCGGTGGACCGCCACCGATCGGTCACCCTCCGCCTGGTTCCCGCCGCCCCCGGTCCGGACGACCGGACGTGACCGCGCGGCCGAGCCGGGCGGAGAGTTCTGCGGTGTACCGGACGAGATCGTCGGGGCCCTCCACCGTGAAGTCCAGGCCGGTCAGGGCCAGCACGCTGACGATCCACTCGTAGGAGTCGACCCTGGCGGTGTACCGCGAACGGTCGGGGCCGACGGCCTCCAAGGAACCGTCCACGCGCGTGATGCAGGCGGCAACCTCGGCCGCTGAGGCGTGGAAAAGCACCGTGACCGTGTACCGATCCTCCCCTGCCCCGAACCCCCGTTCCAGGTGCGCGGCCAGATCCGCGGCCGGGAGTTCCCTGGGGGTGAAGGCGGCACGGGTCGGCGTCACCACGGTGATCCGGTCGAGCCGGAAGGACCGCCAGTCCGCCCGGTCCCGGTCCCAGGCGAACAGGTACCAGCGGCGCCCCAGCAGGACCAGTCGGTAGGGGTCGGCCTTGCGCCGCCGCTCCGTACCGTCGCGGCCCCGGTGCGTCATCCGCACCCAGTGGCCGTCAGCGACCGCTTCGCCCAAGGCCGTGAGCACGCCCGCCGGGGCTCCGGGCCAGACCCGTTGGCCCGGATCGACCGCGGAGGCCAGGCCCACGGCCCGGCGCGACAGCCGGGAGGGGAGCACCCGCTCGATCTTGCCGAGGGCCCGTTCGGCACCGTCCTCCGCCCCCGCCACCCCGCTGAGCCCGCCCGCGACCATCCGCAGGCCCAGCGCCACGGCGACCACCTCGTCGTCCTCGAACATGAGCGGCGGCACAGCGTTGCCCGCGACCAGCCGGTAGTACCCGCCCGGCCCGCGCAGGCTCTCCACCGGGTAGCCGAGATCGCGCAGACGGTCGATATCGCGGCGCATCGACCGGGCGCTGGTACCGAGCGTCTCGGCCAGGACCGCGCCCGACCAGGCCCGACCGTTCTGTAGGAGCGAGAGCAGGCGGAGCATCCGCTGGCTGGTGTCGGCCATGCCGACCATTCTCCCCCAACTCCGGCGAATTGTGGCCGAATTCTGACCACAACCCCGCCTAGCGTGACCGCATGAGCACCACGACAATGCCCGGGATCACCGTGATCGGCGCCAGACAGAACAACCTGCGCGGGGTGGACCTGACCCTGCCCAGAGACCGGCTCACCGTGTTCACCGGGGTCTCTGGGTCGGGCAAATCGTCCCTGGTGTACGGCACGATCGCCGCCGAGTCCCAACGCCAGCTCAACGAGGCCCACGACAGCTTCGCCCGCAACCGGATGGCCCACCTGGGCGTGCCCGACGCGGACCGGCTGACCAACCTGACGGTGACCATGGCCGTGGACCAGCGGCGATTCAGCGGCAACGCGCGCTCAACCGTGGGGACGGCGACCGACCTCGCCCCGCTTCTGCGCCTGCTGTTCTCCCGCGTCGGTGAACCCTGGGCGGGCTACTCCCCCGCCTTCTCGTTCAACGACCCGAGCGGCATGTGCCCCGAGTGCCAAGGGTTGGGCTCCGTGCGGAGGGTCGACGCGGACGCGCTACTCGACCCAGAACGCTCGCTCGACGACGGCGCGATCCGACTGCGTACCTTCGCCCCGGGCTCCTGGCGGTGGAAGCGCTACGTGCACGCCGGGCTGTTCGACCGGACGAAGCCCGTGGGCGCGTACACCGCTCAGGAGCGGGACCTGCTGCTGCACGCCGAAGGCCTGCGACCCGACCGACCGGACCCGGAGTTCCCGGTCACCGGGGTATTCGAGGGGGTGATCCCCCGCATCCACCGGAGCCTGCTGGACGCGGCGGCGCTCAACGCACGCGACCGGGCGGAGCTGGACCGGGTGGTGTGGCGGGGGACCTGCCCGGCGTGCGACGGCGCCCGGCTGAACCCGGCTGCGCTGGCCTGCCGGATCGGCCCGTACAACATCGCCGACCTGTGCGCGCTGCCCGTCACCGGACTCGCCTCCGCGGTGGCCGCCGTCCACGACCCGCGGGTCGCCCCGGTCACCGCTTCCCTGTTGGAACGCCTCCGAGGGCTGGAGGAGGTGGGGCTCGGCTACCTGAGCCTGGACCGCGCCTCGGCCACGCTGTCCGGCGGGGAGGCACAGCGGGTGCGGCTGGTCCGCCACCTGGGCGGGTCCCTGACCGGGCTGACCTACGTGCTCGACGAACCGAGCGCCGGGCTGCACCCCGCAGACGTGCATCGGCTGACCGGGCTGCTGCAGCGGCTGCGCGACAAGGGCAACACCGTGCTCGTGGTGGAGCACGACCCCGACGTGATCGCGGTGGCCGACCACGTCGTGGACCTGGGCCCCGGGGCGGGCCGGGACGGCGGGCTGGTGGTGTACGAGGGGCCGGTCGAGGGTTTGCGGGCGGCCGACACCCCCACCGGCCGGTATCTGCGCCGAGCGCGTGCGGTGCGCGCCCGCACGCGCGTCCCGGACGGGAGCGTGGAGGTGCGGGACGCGCGCCTGCACAACCTGCGCGGCGTGGACGTGCGTATCCCCACCGGGGTACTGACCGCGGTCACCGGGGTGGCGGGTTCGGGCAAGAGCTCTCTCGTGCACGGGGAGCTGCCCAGGGTACGGCCGGACGCGGTGGTGCTGTCCCAGGGGTCGCTGTACGGCGGCCCGCGGTCCACCCCGGTCACCTTCCTGGGGGTGCAGGACGCTTTCCGAGGACCGTTCGCGCGTGCGCACGGGGTGGCGCCGGGGTGGTTGAGCGCCAACTCGAAAGGGGCCTGCCCGACGTGTCGGGGCCGGGGTGTGCTCGTCACCGACCTCGCCTTCCTCGACGACGTCGAGACCGTGTGCGAGGACTGCGTAGGGCTGCGCTTCAACCCGAGGGCGCTGTCGTACACGCTGGGCGGCCGGAACATCGCCGAGGTTCTGGCGCTGACGGCGGCGGAGGCGCGGAGGTTCTTCGAGGGTTCGGTGGCCGGGGATTCCGTGGTCGCGGGGGCGCTGGAACGCATGGAGCGGGTCGGGCTGGGCTACCTCACCCTGGGGCAGTCGCTGGATACGCTGTCCGGCGGCGAGCGCCAGCGGCTGCGGCTGGCCCGGGAACTGGCCGGGACCAGGCGCCTGTACGTGTTGGACGAGCCCACGACCGGCCTGCACGGCGGCGACGTGGCCGGTCTGGTCGCCCTGTTCGACCGGATGGTGGACGAAGGGGCGACGGTGGTGGTCGCCGAGCACCGGATGGACGTGGTGGCCGCCGCCGACCACGTGTTGGACCTTGGTCCGGGCGCCGGGCACGAGGGCGGGCGGGTGGTGTTCGAGGGAACGCCCGCGCGGATGGCGGAGTCGGCCGAGGGCCCGACCGCCGACGCCCTACGCACCCACCTGGCCGGGTAACGGGCCGGGGCACGCCGGGCCAACGCGACCTCGCGGCCGGAGCGGGCGGAAAACCCTTCGCTGCCCACCACGCCGCTCGGACACACTGGCCCTCCACCGTTCACGAAGTAGGAAGTCACGGAGTGCCCCGTCCCATCCCTCGAAACCTGGTGCCGCAAACACTGGGAAACCGGGGGTTCCGCCTCCTGCTCGGCGGCCGCGGCGCCGGTGACCTCGGATCGGAGATGCTCCCGGTCGCGATGGTCGGCCTGGTCCTCGTTGAGCACGGGCCCCTGATGCTCGGCTTGGTCCTCGGCGTACGCGGGGCCGCCGGGTCGTTGTTCGCACTGCTGAGCGGAGCGCTACTCACCCGGGTTCGCAAGTCGTCGGCCCTGGTGGTCAACGACGCGGTACAACTGCTGGTGATGCTGGGTTTCGCCCTCGGCCCCGACGCGGGCGGGTGGCTGCTCGCACTGGCCGCGCTCAGCGGGGTTGCCGGATCAGTCGTGGAACCGGCCAGCGGTGCGATGATGCCGCTGATCGTGCCGCGCGACCAACTCCAGGAGGCCAACGCCCTGCGCAACATCGTGGGACGTGCCGCCGGGGTCACGGGCCCGGCACTGGCCGGAGTCCTGCTTGCCGTGCTGGACGTTCGAACCGTGTTCCTGGTGATCGCCGCGCTGTTCGCCATCTGTGTCAGCGCCCTGGTGTGGATCCGGGAGGCGCCGCCCGCACCCGAGCGGGCTTCGGAGACCACGGGTGCGAGCCTGCGGGCCGGCTGGGGCGAGGTAGCGCGCAGGCCGTGGATCCTGGCGATCATCGCGGTGGCCACCGTCCAGGCACCAGCCACGCTTGCCCCCGGGTTCACCCTCCTGCCGATCGTGGTCGCCGACTCCTATGCCGAGCCCGTCTACGGGCTGGCCCTGTCCTGCATGGCCGCCGGGCAACTGGTGGGCGGGGTCGTCGCCGCCCGCTGGACCCCGCTCCGGCCCGGGCTGGTGTCGCTGCTGGGAGTGCTCTGCTACCCGCTGACGCTGCTGGGCCTCGCGCAGACCGTGCCGGTCCCGGTGCTGCTGGCGGGCTATGTCGCCGCCGGGGTGGGGTTCATGCTCTTCGGCGTGTACTGGTACACGGCGCTGCAGAAGTCCGTCCCGCAGGACCGCCTGAGCGTGGTGATCAGCATCGACCAGGTGGGCAGCTTCGGACTCGAGCCGGTCGGGTACGCGGCCGCCGGCGCACTGGCCGAGACCGTGGGCGCCCGTCCCGTCCTCTACGGAGCTGCCGCAGTGGGGCTGGCCACCAGCCTGCTGCCGCTCCTGGTGCCGGGGGTGCCCCGCCTGGCGGACCGGCGCTCCCCGAACTGATCCGGAAACCTCTCCCCCGCCGGGAACTCCCCGGGCCCCCAGGACGACATCAGTGGCGACCGGGGCACTGACGGCCCGGGATACCGACGGGAAGGACAAGCATGGAACCGGCACCCAGCACACGACCAGGAGTCTGGGCACAGCTCAGGCCCCTGGTACTGCGGCTGCACTTCTACGCGGGCGTGCTGGTAGCGCCCTTCATCCTGGTCGCTGCGGTCACCGGGCTGCTCTACGTCTGGACCCCGCAGCTCGAGCAAGCGCTCCACTCCGACCTCCTACGGGTCCCCGCCGCCGAGCGCTCCCTGCCCCTGGGCGAACAGGTGCGGATCGCCGAGGCAGAAATGCCCGGGGCCCACGTGGACTCGGTCCGCCCGGCCACCGGCCCCGAGGACTCCACCCGAGTGCTCCTCCACGTACCCGGCGCCGAATCCACCACGCAGACGACGGTGTTCGTCGACCCCCACGAGGGCGAAGTCCTGGGGGTCACCGAGACCTACGGGACCAGCGGTGCCCTCCCCGTACGCACCTGGATCGACCTGCTCCACCGCGAGCTGCACCTCAAGACCGCGTAGTTAGCGCTCTGCGCCCGATGTCAAGTCCGTAACACCACACCCACGCACCCATGACAAAACAACGGGACCTCCGATAAAACGCAGGAAATCGACCAAGACACCTGCACCCGGAGGCCCCGTTGCCCGACCAGTATGCCACCACCACCCACACCCGCACCACCACCGTGGCCCAAGGCCCCTACGCCCCCGGCCACCTGGGCGAACTCACCCGCTACCTGCCCTTCGAACTCATCGATGACGCCCTAAAGCGCACCAACACCTGGCAGCAACGCCAATGCCCCTGCCCTCCCGCGTCGGCATCTACTTCGTCCTAGCCCTCACCCTGTTCGACCAAGTGGGATACGCCCGCGTCTGGGACAGCCTCGTCGCCGGCCTGCACGGACTCCCCCTGCCCCGCCCCAGCGAAGCCGCGCTACGCCACCTACGCCGCCGCCTGGGACCCGCCCCCTTCCACACCCTCTTCGAAACCATCGCCGTGCCCCTGGCCGACCCAGAACCCCCGGCACCCGCTACCGGCACTGGCGCACCGTGGCCTTCGACGCCTGCACCTCGATCAAAGCCCCCGACAGCCCACGCAACCTGGCCTGGCTACGCAAAATCACCCAACCCCACGGCGAGGAGGGCTACCCCCGCCTGCAGGTCACCGCCCTGTGCGAGACCGGCACCCGCTCCCTGCTAGGGGCCACCATCAGCCCCGCCCCCAGCGGCGAACCCGACCAAGCCCGCTGGGTCCGTTCCGTCAAGCGGTACTTGTTCTGCGCTGGTTCCGTGAGCGCGGTTGCGTGCACTGCCTGGCCCGTGATGCCGGTATCTCCCAGGCCACTGGCTACCGTTACCTGCACGAGGGCAT